>PFAS01000023.1 GCA_002778635.1 Candidatus Falkowbacteria bacterium CG10_big_fil_rev_8_21_14_0_10_43_11
AAAAATCGGGTTTTACTAATATTCCTAGTGCTAGCGGTACTGCTTTGGGCAAACTGTTCGCCGGGCGTCAAGGATACCAATGTTTGCCGGACGCCGCCATCCAGGCTTTTGAAAACGGTTTTACCATCAGCGAAAAAACTTCAATTGATACCGAGCTTTGGATTATCAGCAAACAAATAGAAAACGAAATGAAATTTAAAGATAACCGGGTCGCCGACAAATGCTTTATTGATTTATTGGAGTACGCCGTTTACTTGTTTAAAGGCGACCGCGGCTTGCTTGATGTTTTAACCAGAGTCGCCGCGTCGCACCTGCGCAAATACGACTTGATTATCTATGTTCCGGCGGGCGAATTTCCGATTGAAGACAACGGCATCCGCTCCTTGGACCTAAAATTCCAACTAGCCATTGATCGGTTGATAGTAGCGATTATGGAAAAATATAAAATTTCTTACGATCGTCTGACCGGCAATAAGGAATAAAGGTTTAATCAAGCGATAAAACTTTTGCGTTGAGTTTAATTATTTCTTTAGCAAAATTGACAGCAAAACTACATATCCAATTCCCAATGGATGATTTAAGTAGGGGCTAAAAAAACTCGTAGTCATAATCGTGACTAAACCAGCTAGTAAGGCGATATTTAATAATGATTGAAAATTGTCCCGAGTTCTCGGGATTGAAAATTGAAAATTTTTGATTCCGTTGTAAAAAATCTTAACCAATAAAATTAAATAAACTGCTAATCCTAACAAACCTAACTTAAGCCATATATCAAGATATCCCCATTCAAACGCGTAAGTAGTATATTCGCCGCTTGGATTTTGTTCCAAAACGCGCGGGTCCTGCGTTTTATAAGTAACGGTTGCGCCAAAGCCCTGCCCCAAAATCGGGGCTTGTTTTATTTTTTCCCACAACGGCGGCAATAAATTCCAGCGGCTGGACGCACCCGCTTCCCCGCTGATTGAACTGGCCCGTTCCGTCAGCAAACTTAAATCAAAATTAGCCGTTGGCTTGGGATAAGGAAATTTGACGATAGCGAAAATCAAAAGAACGCTTAAAGCCGCAATGCTAAACAAAACGCTTACTTGCCAAAATAGCTCTTTCCAATTTTGTTTAAAATACAAGAAAAAAATAAAACAATAAAACAATAAACCGGCTGCCAAACCAATCCAAAAACTGCGAGAAAAACTAATTATTACTGCCGAAGTTGATAACAATATAGCAATGCAGCAATATAACAATTTCTTTTTATCCCCCGCTGACTTGAAATAAACTATCAATGAAGTAAATATCATCAGCGCTATCAACGCATAAATCTGGCTTTGAAAAAATATTCTGACAAAATCGCTTTCCATAACAGTGACTTCTCCCGCGCCAGTAATGCGAATCCAAGGATATAATTCATAAAGAGCAATAATTAAATTATGAGAAAAAGCAAAAAGTAAAAATAAAGTCTCTAGGCATAACCAGATTACGGCCGCGCTAAAAACGGCAAATAATTCTTGCCAAAATTTATTGCCGTTTTTCGACCGTTCGTTGAGCGCGTAAGCGAGCGGAAAAATTATTAACCAATAAAGCCAAGAGTTGGCGTCAAAAAAAACATTGCTGAATTCATTGCCGTTAAAATAGCCGTTAACTATTCCCCACCCTATTGCTGCGCCCAACAAGATATAATATTGCCAAAAAGGCAGACGCAATTTTTCTATCGCGCCGGCAAGTCCTTGCTTGCTCCAAAGTATAATCAACTTAGCGAGCCAGACCGCCATCACGACTAAAAACAGCGCGATGCGGATGGAAATAATAAAACCGCCCTGTTCAAAGTAAAATAAGTAACCTTTGGAGCCGATAAAAAGTTCGGCCAATAAAATCAACAAGCCGTATTCCAATTTTTGCAGCGATAATATCAGGGCAATAATTAAAATCGTGAAGAAAGCTACTTGCCTTAATTCGGGAAACAAAAACTCGCTAAACGACAAAAGTTCGGCGAGAAAAATTAAGAGAAAATAAAGGCGAAATTTTTTCATAAAGGTCTTAAGACATAAATCTTAAGTCTTAAGTCTTACGACTTATGACTTACAATTTTGATTGAGTGTGCGGCTTAAACCTAAATAATTGCGCTATCCATGCCAAAACCAAACTATCAATACTCGCGAGCCGCAAAATAAACCACGCAAACTTTGAATGGTACTTTTTAAAATAAATGAGCAGGCCGCGGTTAAAACGCCGCTGTTTGGCAAAACTTAACTGCTGGGCAAAACTCCTGCCTTCGTAATGAATAACGCGGCTAATCGGCGTATAAACGATTTTTTCGCCCAAACTGCGCAGCCGTTTGCACAAATCTATGTCTTCCCACCAGATAAAATAGTCTTCTGACCAGCCGCCGATTTTTTTCATTATTTCGCGGCGCGTAAAAATAAAAGCGCCCATCACCTGTTCCACTTCCTGCTCGCGGCCGTATTCAAAATTTTTAGCCAGATATTTTTTAAAAAACCGCGGTTGCCAAATATGCTGAAATTTATACAAGAGCCACCATTGCGACCAAAAAGTCGGGTTATGCTTAATGTTTGGCTGGCGATGCCCGTCGCCGTATTGCAATTGGCAAACGCAGGCGGCAACGCCGGGCCGCGCCTCCAAATAATGGAACAATAGGCGCGGCGTATTTTCCACCATTTCCATATCCGGATTCATGAAAAGAGCATATTTGCCCTGCGCGATTTTCAGCCCCTGATTGTTCGCTTTGGCAAAACCGGCGTTTTCCTGATTGAAAATCACCCGCAAATTTTGATGCGCAAAACTTAAATCGTTTAACATTTGCACCGAACCGTCCGTGGAAAAATTATCAATGACGATTACTTCATAATCTAAGCCATGGGTAAAAATAAAAATAGACTGCAGACAGCGGTACAGCAGTTCTTTGACGTTCCAATTGACGATGATGATGGATAAGTCCATAATTTATTGTCATTCCCGCGAAGGCGGGAATCCCGTTAAGAATAGCAAAACTAAAACTGACGAGATTCCCGCCTTCGCGGGAATGACAGTGTTAAAATATTTTATGTTTTTTCTTTATTATTTCCACCGCCTCCTTATATTTTTTTACTTCTTTCATCCACGGCAACCAGCGATAAACAAACTTCGGCAGCCAATGCGACATCGTGCCGTGCGCCGTTTGCACCGTAAATAAAAATTCTGGGACCCAAACGCCCGTATGCCCCTGTACAAGCATTGTCAGCCATAAATCCCAATCCTGCAAGCGCTTAATTTCCGCGTCCCACGAGACAAGATGCTCCCGCCTGATTAACGAGGTGCTGTGAATATACGGCATTTGTTTTAATTTCTCCGCGTCAAACGGCCAAAGTTTAAACTTTTTTTTGCCAAAAATAAATGACGAATAAGCGTAACTCACTTCCGGATTACTTTGCAAAGCATTACGCATCTTTTCTAACATCTCCGGCGCCGCGACAATGTCCGCGTCCCAAAATATAATAAACTCTCCCCTTGCCTCTTGCGCGCCGCGGTTGCGCGCCGCATTCGCGCCTTGGTTGTTTTGTTGGATAATTTTACATCTTATTTTTTTCTGCCAAAACTTATGTTTTAATTCTTCTAGTGTAACCGCCGTGTTATCCGTTGAGCCGTCATTAACAATAATAACTTCATAATTTTTGTATGTTTGACTTAAAATTGACGCCAAAGCCGCCCGAATTTCTTCAGCTTGGTTGTAAACGGGAATTATTATGGAAATAAGGTTATTTTGGGACATAGATTGACAAAAAAATAAAAAAATGCTAATATATATCCATAGATTTTTATCTAAATTTTGTTCTTTTTCTTTAATCCAGAGGGTGGAATCACAATTTGGTTTCACGAAAATCTATGGAGCGAAGTTTTAGAAATCGCTCGCAAACTTCAAAATCAGGAATGACAAAAGGAAAAGGATTATGGACACCAACCAAAATGTTTCCCGTCCGTCGATCGCCTAATCGAAAATTTAGGTCGTGCGCTAAGGCGTACCTAGGGTCGGCGGACACCAAGCTAGATAATTATCTAGCTTTTTAATTTTTAAAATATCTAATCTTAATATTCAATCTTTTTAACTTTTTACTTTTAATTTTTAAACTCTATAAACTTTCTAACTTTATTAGCTTGATTTTTCCAATCAAATTGTCGTGTCCTTTCCCTCCCCCTCTCTCCTAACTTTTTCCGTAAACTTTCATCTTTACCTAATTTAATTATCGCCTGCGCGATTTCAGCAACACTTTCCGGATTAACTAATAGCCCGTTAACGCCGTCCTGCACAGCATCCCGCACTCCCCCACTATTTCCGGCAATCACCGGCTTGCCGTGCGCGTTCGCCTCCAGATACACAATGCCAAATCCTTCAAAATCCCCGTCAATTTCCCGCGCTGGCATAATGAAAATGTCGCAGAGTTCATACCATGAGTTAACCTCTGAATCATCAGCATTGGTTATCAAAATCACATTATTCTTAAGTTTTAAGTCGTAAGTCTTAAGTCGTAAGTCTTCTAATAATTTTCCACCGCCTATTATCACATAAACCACCATTGGTATCTCCTCCCAAACCCGCGGCAACGCCGCCAGCACTTTATCATAACCTTTGCGTTCCACTAAACGTCCGACTTGCAAGAGAATCAATTTATTATCCAAGTTATACTTCTTCCTCAACTCATTCTGAAATCTAAAATCTAAAATCTTAAATCTTAAATCTACTCCCGGATTAACAACCTCTATTTTGCTTTCATCAACAATCTCCCCCGCCAGCTTTGCCGCATAGCTATTCACCGCTATTATTTTTTTCGCGCCAGCCAAAATCTTGCGCGCCAACTTTTTTTTCCGCGGCGTTTTTAAAGCAAAAGTTAAATCCATGCCGTGCAGGAAAACAACATAATCAAACTTGATAAATTTCGCTAACAGCCACGCGACTGTGCCGAGCGGCAAAATCTGGCCGACCAACACGGTTTTAATTTTATCTTTTTTTATTGCCCGCCTTAGACGCCATAAGCTAATCAGCCAATGCGGCTGCAATAATTTTTTGCCAACCAAAACTTTTACTTCACCTTCGCCCCAGTATTTAACCAAATTGCCGTAGTAATTAGCCACGCCGCCAATATCAGGAGGATACTCTAAAGTAAATAGTAAAACATTATTATTTTGTTTTAATGTTTTCATTCTTTAATGTTTATATGTTTCTTCCAACCAGCGAATTCTTAATGCTCGCGACATCCGTATTAGTATAGCCCTTGATTAAAAATAAAACGGCAAAATAAATAAACCCGCTTAAAGGAATGAGAATAAAAATATTAACGCTATTTTTAAAATAAAATAAAATAACGCTCATCAAAGCAACGGCCGCCAAAGATTTCAGCAAAACTTTTACAATCACCCAAGGGCGGTAACTGATAATTTTTGGCACCCAAATCAGCCCTAGAGCCAAAAGCAAAATATTGGTGGCGAGCACGGTGACGCTGGCGCCGACGGCCTGAAAGCGAGGTATTAAAATTAAATTCATAATAACGCTTGCCGCCAGCACGGCCGCCATATTTAAGCTGTTTATTTTTTGTTTGTCGCAAGCGTTCAGGAGCGAACCGACCGGGTACGACGCAAAAATAAAAACTAAACTCGCGATGATAATTTGGAGAGGCAAAATTGAGCCGGAGTATTCGGATTTAAAAATTAAAATAAAATTGTCAGCTAAAACAATAATACCGGCGGAAATCGGCAAAGCGATAATAATTAAATATTTCATTGCGCGCTCAAAAGTTATTTTCAGCTGTTCTTTGTCGTTAAGGTGATACGCGCTCATCGCGGGATAAAGCGAGGCGACGAAGGCAAGCGGCAAAAACTGTAAAGCGAAAGTCATTTTAAAAGCGATGCTATATAAACCGACATAACGGTCGCCGGCAATTAACGACAACAGCACGCTGTCAAAATAAGTATAAAAACGCTGAAAAATGCCAAACAAAGCGAACGGCAAAGCCATGGTAATAATATTTTTTATTAAATCATGGCGCCATGCGGGGCGAAGCGACAACTTCCATCTAAAAACAACCAGCCCGGCCGAGTAGCAAAAATTCGCCAAACTGGCGAGAGCAACGGCTGCCATCAGCCAGCGCAGGCCCCAGCCCGCCCGCAAAAATAAATAACCGACTGTTAATATAATTAACTGATAAACGACCGAAGAAAAACTCTCGTAACTTAAATTGTGAAAACCGCGGCTGACGGAAAAAAATATCAGCGTAAATGAATCCAAAACCATCGCCAGCGAAGAAAGATAAACTAAATCTTTCGTCAGTTGCGGATAACCCATTAAATTAATTAAAACGGCGACGGTTAGAAGGGAAAATAACGATAAAATTAATTTTAAACTGATAATATTTCTTAAATAGCTGTAAGCCCGCTCTTGGTATTTGGCCGCTTCCCGTATTAATACCGACGACATGCCAATATCAATAAAAATGGCGAAAATAGTGGTAAACGAAATGGCAAAATAATATTTGCCCAAATTTTCCGGGCCAATCGCGCGCGCCACAATAATAAAATAACAAAAAGAAACGACTTTTTGCATTATCAGCGCTAGCGTAAAATAACTGGTATTTTTGGCGATATTAATTATCTTCATAACCCCTACTAATTACGAATCCCGAGTACTCGGGACGAATATACGAATAATAACATTATTTATATTATAATGGTATTTTCTAAAATAACAAATAATCTCTGACAACCAAAATCCCGCTGTCTAGCGGGATTTAGTTAACTCTCAAATGTAAAATTATTTGTCTTATTGTTTTGATGTTTTAATGTTTTTATGCTTTACCGCTTGCTCCATTGTTCGGCGCGGCGAGCTTTTTTAAGGCCCGGCTTTTTTCTTTCTTTCTTGCGCGGATCGCGGGTCAAAAGCCGCTCCGCTTTTAAAACTGGTCTTAATTCTTTATCCATCAAGACCAGCGCGCGGGCAATGCCATGGCGGACGGCATCGGCTTGGCCGCGTTTTCCTCCGCCTTGCGCGATAATTGATAAATCAACTTTATTTTCCAAACCCGCTAATTGCAATGATTTTAAAATAGAACTCGCGTAGGAAGGAATTGGAAAGTATTCGTTTAAACTTTTGTCGTTAACTATTATTTTCCCAGCGCCGTTTTTATACAATCTAACTTGAGCCACCGCGCTTTTACGCCGTCCGGCCGCGCTGACATACTTCCCTTTTATTTCTTGGATTTTATTTTCTTTCTCCATAATTATAATATTTTTAATCTTTTTATCATGTCTTGGCGCAGTTTATTTTTTGGCAGCATGTTCCAAACCGCCCGACGCAACACCTCACCCGGATTTTTTGCGAAAACATCGCTGATTTTTTTCCGCTTTAAGCCCCCGGGATAACCGGAAAAATGCTTATAAGTCTTTTGAGTAAACTTAGTGCCGGTAAATTTTGCTTGTCCAATGTTTTTTACCTCCACCCAGCCGCCGGCATCTTCACGCGCTTCGTATTCCGGTTTGTTTTTTCCGCGCAATAAAATCGCGGCTTGCGTGGCTATTCTGCCGATTGCTTTTTCGCTGGCGTCAATGGCGTAAGTTGGCCGATTTGATTTTTTCATATTATTATACTAACTCAATTTGAACCATTCGGGCGCCGTCCCCGACGCGGCTGTTTAATTTAATAATTCGCGTATAGCCGCTTGATTTATCCTGATAGCGTTTGCCGATTACTTCCATTAATTTTTTAACCGCGAGCTTTTGCGGCAACATTCGCAACAATTTTCGCCGCGCGTTTAAATCTCCAGCCTTACTCGCGGTGATCATTTTTTCCACTAAACTGCGGACTACTTTCGCCTTGGCTTCCGTGGTTTTTAATTTTTCATAAATAATAATGCTTGACGCTAAATTACGCAGCATCATTTCCCGCGGCTGTTTTAATCTTCCTAAAATTTTTTTGCTGTTTTGGTGGCGCATAACTTAATTTTTTTATTCTGTTTTATTTTCTTTTTTCTTGGCGCTTTTTTTGGCTTTACTCTCTCTCTTAGACGCTATTTCTTCTTCCGCTTCGCTCGTTTTCGCCCGCAAATCGGTTTCTTTATTTATTTCGCCTAAAACGAAAGAAAACTGTTCAACTAATATTTCGGCCGCTTGCTTAAAAGCTTCTTTAAAACTTATCGTGCCGTCGGTTTTGATGTCAATAATTAGCTTGTCCCAGTCGGTCATCTGGCCGACGCGCACATTCTCCACGTCGACCTTAACCGCTTTTATCGGGCAAAATATTGAATCAACTTCAATATAGCCTACTTCTTTATCAAGCGTTTTGCGGCCTTCAATCGGGCTGTAGCCGTAGCCGTAAGCGACAAAAATTTCCATTTCCAAACTGCCGGCGTCGTCCGTGATTTCCGCGATGTGCAAATCAGGATTTACTATTTCCACTTGGCTGTTTTTGGCAATATCTTTAGCGCTTACTTTTTTTTCTCCCTGCGCTTTTAATTCAAGCACTATCACTTCTTCGGGCTCGCCAAAAAACTTCATGCGCAAATTTTTTAAATTTAAAATAATTTCTAAAATATCTTCTTTGACTTTGGGCAGAGTGGTAAATTCATGGCTAGCGCCCTTAACTTTTACGCCAATAACCGCGGCTCCGCCCGGCGACGACAAAAGCACTCGCCGCAACCCGTTGCCGAGCGTTGTGCCATACCCGGGATAGCAAGGCTCTATCGCTATTTGCCCTTGAGTTTCTTCTTCACCTTGGATAAAGGTTACTTTTTGTGGCAAAACTACTTTTTGCATATATTCTCCTTCACCCCCACCCCCCCTCCTTAAAGGCGGGATTGAAAAAATATGGAGGATTATTTATATATAAATAATGTTCATGCCCCACCGCTTGCGCTTATTTTTTTGCCTGTTTGGAAAAAATAAGACGAGGATGTTAACGGCGCGAATAATATTCAATAATGGCCTTGGTGTCAAAAACATTTTCCGCATCGCTGTCCTTAGGCGCGCCCAAGACTTTAATCTCTTTTTTAGGCATATCCAAATACAGCCAGCCGGGAATTTTTTCCTGTTTAATTTTGCCTAATTGCTGTTTAAAATATTTATTATTTAAACTTGCGCCGTGCAAACTGATGACATCGCCGACTTTTAACTGATAAGAAGGGATGTTTATTTTTTTGCCGTTAACCAAAAAATGACCGTGACTGACTAACTGCTTCGCTTGCACTCTGGTGCCAGCAAATCCCGAACGGTAAACGGTATTGTCAAAACGCGTTTCTAACAGCGTCAGCAAATTATGACCGGTGTCCCCAGGCAATTTAACCGCCCGCTCAAAAACCAAACGAAATTGGCGTTCAAGCATATTGTAAACAACTTTGGCTTTTTGTTTTTCCGCGAGCTGCATGCCGTATTCAGTTTGCCGCGGCCGGCCTTTTGGCCCATGTATGCCCGGCGGATAATTTCGACGCACGAGCGGACATTTGGCGGATTGACAAAGCTTGATTCCTAAACGGCGGCACATTTTATGGGTATATCTTTTCATAAAAAAAATTGAATTAAACGCGGCGCGGTTTGCGCGGCCGACAGCCATTATGAGGAATCGGCGTTATGTCTTTAATGGATAAAATATTTAAACCGTTGGCGTTTAATGCCCGAACGGACGACTCGCGGCCGGTGCCTACGCCTTTGACAAAAACCAGCACTTCTTTTAAACCGAATTCTTTTGCTTTATCAACCGCTTTTTTGACAATCATTTGCGCCGCGTAAGGAGTCGCTTTCTTCGCGCCCTTAAAATTGCAGGCGCCGGCGCTCGCCCAAGATAAAACATCTCCCGCCTGATCGGTTAAGGTAATGATGGTATTATTATAAGTGGCATTAATGTAAGCCCGCCCGGAAAAAACGTTTTTTTTCTCCTTCTTTTTCTTTTTACCGGTTGATTTTGTTTTTTTAGCTGTTTTTTCTTTGGGCTCACCTTTACTCTCCCCGCTTTCTGCCGTCTGCCCTGCCTCAAGTTCTGCCGTAGAATTAACATTCTCCTTTGACTCAACTGATTCCTCTTTTGATTGTTTTTTATCTTTTGGCGTCATAAATTATATTTCAAACTTTTAAACTTTCTAACTTTTAACTTAATTATGATTATGTTTTCTGCGCCGATAATTTTTTGCCGGAAATAGTGGTTCGACGAACATTGCCGCGCACCGTGCGGGAGTTGGTTTTGGTTCGTTGTCCTCTGACCGGCAAACCTTTGCCGTGGCGCAAACCGCGATAGCAACCGATATCTTTCAACCGTTTAATGTTGCCGACCACTTCGCGCCGCAAATCGCCCTCTACCCGATACTCTTTTTCAATAATGCTTCTTAACCTGTTGGTTTCGTCCTCGCTAAGATCCTTGACTCTGACGTCTTTATTTACCTGCGCTTGCTGTAATATTTTATTGGCGCTGGTGCGGCCGATTCCGTAAATATAAGTTAAAGCTATCTCCGTTCTTTTGTCGTTGGGAATCGTTACCCCGGCTATTCTTAATGCCATATATTAGTTAAAAATTTATAAAGTTAGAAAGTTTAAAAAATTATAGCTGAACATCTGCTTGTTTTATGCCTTGCAAACTGCCTTACCCCTGCCGCTGTTTATGTTTGGGATTTTTGCACAAAACATAGACCCGCTTTTTGCGGCGGACTATTTTGCAATCTTTACATATTGGTTTTACGGATGCACGCACCTTCATAAATTTATAACCGGTAAGTTATTCTCCCCTTGGTTAAATCATAGGGGCTCATTTCTATTTTTACGCGGTCGCCGGGCAAAAGTTTGATTTTATTCATCCTCATTTTGCCGGAAAGATGGCATAAAATTTCATGCCCGTTTTCCAAACGAACGACAAAAGTCGCTCCCGGCTTTAACTCCAGCACTTCGCCGACCGTTTCCAAAAAATCCTTGGCGTTAATGATGGCGCTTTGACCGTTATCCTCCGGTGAAATATTGTTTTCCCGTAATAAATTATTGTCTGCCATTATAAAAAATAAATAGAAAACTTAAAAAAAATCCCCCCGCAACCCTGCGGGAAAGAATTTTACCATAAATAGTAAATTTTTACAAATATATGATATTTTTAAGTTTTGCCAAAAGTTAAGGTTATTATATATTTTACTAAAAAATATGTCAAGGAATGCGTTCACGAACCTAAAATTCCCGCATTTTACGCAAGAATTTATTGTTTTTAGTTTTAATCCGTTACTGCATCGCGCCGAACTGGCTAAAATTTTTATGTTTATAGCGCTTGCAATTTTTTTAATATCGCGTCTTTGGTAGGCTGATCACTGACGATATTTAATAATTTTTCATAGTATTGCCTGGCCTGCGCGGCATCGCCGACGGTTTCATAAATCAAAGCCAAACTGTAAATCGCGTTCGCGTGGCTTGGACTTACTTCTATTAAATTTTTTAAAATCGCCTCGGCTACTTTCAGGTCATTGTTAAAGGAAACGGCCTTGCTTGACTGTTCCTGATTAACGCTTAAATTTTCATTATTATCCGCGGCAGTGATTTCTTTAGTCTGCTGCCGCAAATTTTGGCTTTGGACGCCGCGATTAAAATACATCCGGCCAAGTTCAAAGCGATAATCCAAATTATCGCCCGCGAGCGTTACCGCTTTGCCCGTTTCTTCAATCGCTTTGTCATAATCGTTTAATTTTTCGTAAGCGATCGCCGCGCCGTAATAAGCCGGGGAAAAATTTGATTTTTTAGCAATGGCCTGATTATAAAATTTGATTGCCTCGTTATAAAAATACTTTTTTTCTTCGTCCGCTTTTTCATTATTCGCGTGCGCCATGTTAATCAAAGCGAGCCGCACATAAGCGGACGGGCTATCCGGCTCAAGCTGGATTACTTCGGCATATAATTTTTCCGCCCATTCCAGCGCTCCGGAAATGTTATAAGCGGCCGCGTTTTCGTATATCAGCGCGAGTGATTCTTTGTTCGCTACGCTATTAGGCGATAAATCAGCAGCTTTTTTTCCGGCGAGTATCGCCGAACTTAAATAATTCTGGATGGCGGCGATGTTCGCCGACGCGCCTTTTTGTGCCTCTTGATTGGCCATTTTTATGTATAAACGCGACAGGCGCAAATAATATTCGTCCTGGTAGTCGGCCGTGGCTATCGCCCGGTTTAAATATTTAATCGCTTGCTCGGAATCCGCGCTTAAGGCCTTGCTGGCGTAAAAATCGGCCAAATATATTTTGAAGCCGCTGGTAAAAAGCACTACCACGCCCGCGCTGACTAATAAAAATAAGGCCGCTAAAGCCAAAGCGTATTTAGGAGAAGAGCGGAAAGAAAGCTTTAGTTCCTTAAACTTTTCCGGATAATCAATTATTATTAAAGCGCTTGCGAGCGCGCCCAAAGCGACGATTATCAAAATAATACTGCCGGAAACGGTTATCAGAGAAGCGTTAATCGTTAAAATCAGCAAGCTGGAAAAAATTCCGAGCAAAAATATTTTTATTTCTTTATTCTCGGAGCGGCTTAAAGCGATAAAAGCGACGCTTAAAAAAATCAAGCCGATGATTGCCAGGCAGGAAGTTCCCAAAACGCCAATGGTCGCGAACATTTCAAAAATGCTGCCGCTCGCCGAGTCAAAGCGAACATCCCACAAATTACTAGCGTTAAAATCCGTGCCGCGGTATTTGACGAAAGAGTAATCAAAAGTCGCTGGCCCGCTGCCAAACAGTGGATCATGTTTTAAGCTTGATTTGGCTATTTGCCAAGACAAATTACGCGACAAACTTACTTCCGTCGGCAACTCCGGGTTTACCAAATTAAAATTGCCGCCGATTAAAAATATAATTAGCGCCAAAAATAAAACTATCGGCACCGCTGAATCGCTGGCGCGCAGACGCACGATTTTTGACATTACAAACATTAAAAAAACCACCATGCCGATTATCGCCGCGGGCAAAAAAACGAAATTATTCAATAAAAACAATAAAAATAAAGAAACTAAAACAGCCGCGCCGACGATCGCTATCCACGCGGCGGCAAACGATTTTTTTACGATAGAACGCTTTCCTTCTTTAATCGCGAAAGGTATCGCCAGCGCGAGCAGCGGCAGGATGCTCGCGATGTACGCGCCCAACGAGGAAGAACTGCCGATAGAGTTAAAAGCAATCGCGTGAGTAACGGCAAAAGGCAGCAAAAAAATGCCGGAAATTTGCAGAACGGAATAAACTGCCGTGATAATCGCGCCCAGGAGCATTGACCAAAAAAATACTTTAATCCGCCGATAATTGATATTATTTACCATTAAATAGTAAAAAGCGATGTAAATAACGAAAGCGATAAAACTTTTAGTAGTGGAGCCGTAGGAGCCGATAAAGCTCGCTAATTTATCCACGGAAAAAATGGAGGATATCAACAAAATAATTATCAAGGCGGCAAGCGGCAAATCAAGCGGCGTCCGTATTATTTTTAACTCCCCTTCCGCCACTCCTTTGGTGATCCACGCAACAAACCCCAATAAAACCAACAAATAAAACAGCATTACTTTTTCAAAAACTACCCCTTGCGACACCAAGCCGGTAAAAAATAACGGCAACGCGAAAAAAACCAAAGCGATGGAAGCGGTAATAACCAGGTCGCACATTCTGACTAAAAAACTTTTCTCTTTGGTAAATGAAAAAAATTTGGGCATAAGCTTATAATATTAAGAATCTAATGTTAAACAGGCGAGTAAATTTATATTAACACACAAAGTATGATACGGCAACTTTAAAAATGACTAATTTCTATTTCCTAATTGACCTAATTAAACCCCAATTTATAATCAACCTCTAATAATTTTTAAACATTTGATATTAGACATTGGTTATTGATTAGAGATTAGGTTAATTAAAAATTAGAAATTTATTCCACCTTCCCCTGTCCCTTCCCCACCGCATCGTCTTCCAAGATGGTCGTTTTGGCTTTGCCGGTTAAATTAATCGCGCCGCCGGTTTCTTTGTCGCGCGCCGTTACCTGCGGCTGGTTTACTAAAGTCAAAATTTTATTTTTATCGCTTGCTTGCGGCGTAACGCTAATGACAAAATCAAGCGTTGCCGGCTGCGCCACGGCGTCTAAACTGCTTATTTTCCAACTGATTAAACGCTCTCCGGCGGAATAACTGACGCCGTCGCCGGCCGCGTTAATGTTATCTTCCCAAGCGACATAGGATGGCAAAGACGCGCTTACTTCAATGTTTTCCAAATCGTGCCGGCTGTTAGTCAGCGTCCAATAAACATGAAAACTGGTTTTTTGCCCGACTTTTGGCGGCAAAGGGCCTTCGCCCACGGCAATGTTAGAGCGGTCAAAATAGCGGACTTCGTTAACAAAATTCAAATCGCTGTTTATTTTGGTGGTAATTTTTATCAGCGGATTTTCCAAACCCTTTAACGCGCTGTCAATGCTATAATCAAGCGCCGTCTGCACCGACAAAGCGTTAGACGCGATGTCTTGCAGTTGTTCGCGCGTTTTTATTTTTAGGGAAAAACCGAAACTGTCCTCCGCGCCCGCTTTTATTTCTCCTAAATTTTTTATTTGCTCTTTGGTCCAAATAATTGAGCCGTCCTTTACCTCTCCCTTTTGCTCGTCCTGCAGTGTCTTCCAGTCAACCGCGGCCGAATCTATGGACGCCATAATAATTATGTTTTTTAACGCCGCCTCGCTTCCATTTTTATAATGGACGACGAAATTCAGCGCGTCGCCAAAGTTTGCCGGTTTGCCCGCATTCGCGCCGTTAACCGTTAAACTTAAATTTAAAGCTCCTTCGGCCACCGCCGGCGACCATTCGTATTCGTAAAAAACGTGGTTTTTCGTCTGCGTTTTTTGCTCCGCTCCCTCTCCGCTTTTTATTTCTTCCGGGATAGCCAAAGATAATTTTAACTTCTCGCCTTCGGCCGGTTTTTTTAAAAATTTTCCTTTGACGCTGAATTTTTCTTGTTTGTCGGAAACTTCGTTTATCGCCCACGGGCCGCTTGTTTTGGGAACGCTGACGGCAAAATTTTCTCCGGCGGCGAATAAAACGCTAAAACTGTCGATAAAATTTTCTTTTTGCTTGGCGTATTTTATTAAAATTTCCCCTTCTTCATTAAGATTAAAAAAGTAAGGCGCCTCCGCCGCGATATTTAGACCAAGGGAGTTTACCGTTGTCGTTAAACCCGAGTCGGCGCTGAAAGTGGAAGAAAAATTTTCCGGCCGGTAAGTAATCGCGGCGGAAAATATCGCTTTAGCGTCAACCGGCGCGGCCAATTTTCCTTTAAACTCAACGCGCCCGCTGCGCTTGGCGTCAATTTGCTCTATTTTCCAAAGATGTTTTCCGGCTTCAGGTTCGGGCACCGCGTCAAAAAAAATAAAGCCATCCGGATAATTCAAACTGATCTCCGCGTTTTTTAAATTGTACTGGCTCAAATTTTTATACTGAATTTCATAAATTAATTCCTGCCCAACGGCGGCGGTTTCCGGCCCGCTGATTTTAAACTCAATGTCTTTCGTATCCAGCCGGCTGCCTTGGTTAAAAATCAAAAATGAAGTCCAGGAAATTCCGGCCAATACCGTCAGCAACGCAAAAAACAGCCGAGTTATTTTTCTCCAAGTATCAATTTCGCGGCGCTCAATGGTTTTCATGTTGTCATTATAACCGTCTTTATTTTTAGAGGCAATAACCACCGCCGGCTCTTCCGCTTCAAAAATTTCTTTTAAGCTTTCGTCAATGTCCTCCTTTTTTTCCCGCTCTTTAAGCAATTCTGAAAAATTTTTGTCGCAATCGTCCGACTCGCTTTCTTTGTTGTTTTTTTTAACTTCCTTGGACATATGGCGTTAAAACATTAAAACAAAACCAATAATCTCGCTTCTTTTACGATAACATTTTTCTTCTTACTTCTGCCTTTCTTTCGCTATCTGATAATAGTTTAGCACAAAATTCGCTACTTCGCCGAATAGCGGCGTGGCGGTGGACTCGGCGTATTTGGCGTCTTTGGGATCTTCCAAATATGTTACCATCACGAATGCCGGATCGTCCGCCGGCGCAAAACCGACCAGCGTGTGGCTCGTGCGGCTGGAATAGCCGCGGTTGGCAAGCGAAGCGATTTGCGCCGTGCCGGTTTTAGCCGCCACATAATAGCCTTTGACGCCGGCGCGCTTGGCGTGGCCTTTTTCCACCACATTAACCATCATACCGGATACTAGCATGGCGGCGCGCGGTGAAATGACGCGGCGGATTTCCTGCGGTTCGGTTTTAAATCGCTCGCCCCCCGCTCCGATAATTTCATCAACTATCTGCGGCTGCATCAATATTCCTTTATTCGCGATGACGGAAA
>PFAS01000073.1:0-210 GCA_002778635.1 Candidatus Falkowbacteria bacterium CG10_big_fil_rev_8_21_14_0_10_43_11
GGGAAGCGCTTTGGATATCCATTTCCGCGTTGCCAGTGACGGTTTTAATATGAAGTTGTTTATTAGGCGCGTCAGTGCCAATCCCAACTTTATCAGCTAAAGTAGACAAATAAACGCTGGTTCCGCCGTCAGTCCAGCCGCTGGCTGTGCCACTCACCTGGCTCCAGGCGGTTTTGCAGTCTGCTCCTAAACATAATCCGCCCGCGCTGG
>PFAS01000073.1:269-3422 GCA_002778635.1 Candidatus Falkowbacteria bacterium CG10_big_fil_rev_8_21_14_0_10_43_11
TTTGTGAATTTGGCAAGCATGGGACTGGCAATAAAAATGCGCTAACGCAACTATCCCTTTTTTCGCAAAACAATATCCTCAACTTTTTGCGTTCGCTTTTCCAAAGTGTCAAGTTCAAATTTATAAGCGACATTAGTCAATCGTAATTTTATTTCTTCTTGCTCGCGCTTTACAAGCTCTAACCTGTCATTAGTTTCTTGCTGGCGACGCTCTAAAAGCGTAATCCTGCCGTTCACTTCATCAAAACCTCCTTTAACTATAACAGCTAAATCTTCATTATCCTTGTTTGCCTGTTTGGCCAAGTCTTCGTTATCTTGCTTAGCCCGCGCGAAACCATCCGCGTTCTCTTTTCTTATCTGCGCGAAACCATCCGCGTTCTCTTTTCTTATCTGCGCGAAACCATCTTCCCTTTCTTTCTCCGCCTGCGCAAAACCATCAGCCATATCTTTATCTACTTGCTTAAAACGTTTATTCATTTCTTGCCTAATTTGAGCAAAACCATCCGCCATCGTAGCGGCCAAATTTTCATTGTCCTTTTTGGCTAGCGCGAAACCATCCGCGTTCTCTTTTCTTATCTGCGCGAAACCATCGGTCATTATCCGGGCTAACTCTTGAACGGTAATTTTTTTAGACTTATTCTTTTTCATGTTTAGACATCTTAATTAATGTTTAGACATCTTAATTAACGATAAGTAAAATTATTATACCATTTATTTTTTCTTGGCGCAAACCTTGATAAACTCCGCAAACAGCGGATGCGGTTCTAACGGCCGGGATTTATACTCGGGATGAAACTGCGTGCCGATAAAAAACGGATGGCCGGTAATTTCTATCGCTTCCACCAGCTGGCCGTCCGGCGAAGCGCCGCCAATCGCCATGCCCGCGGCTTCAAACTGTTCGCGGTATTTATTATTAAATTCATAGCGGTGGCGATGACGCTCGCTAATATCCAGTTTACTGCCATAAGCTTTGGCGATATGCGTACCAGCCACTAATTTGCACGGCCAAGCGCCCAAACGAATAGTGCCGCCGTACTGTTTTTTAACCAAATATTCCTTTTGGTTAGGCATAATATGGATAACCGGATAAGCAGTTTTAGGGTCAACTTCTTCAGAATTGGCATCTTTAAAATCAAGCACGTTACGCGCAAATTCAATTACCGCCATTTGCATGCCATAGCACAAACCAAAATAAGGCAATTTAGTTTCGCGGCAATATTTAATAGTGGCAATTTTCCCTTCTGCCCCGCGGCTACCCCATCCTTGCGGCACGATAATGCCGTCAAGTTCTTCTAATATTTTCGTTCCTTCTTTTTCCACCTCTTCGGCGTTAATCCAGCTTAATATTGGCTTCGCTCCAACCGCTCCGCCGGCATGTTTTATCGCTTCAATAACGGATATATAAGAGTCGGATAAGGTAAAATCGCCGGTGCCAAAATATTTGCCGACAATGCCAATTTTAACTTCCTGCTTGGCATTTTTAATTCTATCCGCCATTGCCCGCCAATCAACCAAGTCTTTCTTTTTTGTTTTCAAGCCGAATTTAGCTAAAATTTTATCGCCTAAATTATTTTTTTCAAAATTAATTGGGATTTCGTAAATAGAATCAACATCCGGCGCGGAAATAATGTCGCCTTCCCGCACATTGCAGAAAGTGGCGAGTTTCACGCTGCGCGGACCGTCAATCGGCCGCTCGGAACGCGCTAAAATAAAATCCGGCTGAATGCCGGCCGCCTGCAAACTATGCACGGCGTACTGCGTCGGCTTGGTTTTCATTTCGCCAATTTTACTGGGAATAGGCAAATAGCTCACCATGACAAACAAAACATTATTCGGATTGTCTAAATGCATCATACGGGCTGCTTCCAAAAAAAGCAGGTTTTGGTATTCACCCACCGTGCCGCCGATTTCAATAATCATTATGTCCGCCTGATCTTTTTTTGCCGCTTCTTTAATTCTTTTTATTACCTCTAACGGAATATGCGGCACGACTTCCACGCATTTGCCGCCAAACTCCAAATTGCGCTCGCGCGTAATGACGTTTAAATAAACTCGTCCAGTCGTCAGGTAATTTTCCTTGTGGATGTCGCGCCCCAAAAAACGCTCATAGTTGCCGCAGTCCTGGTCAGTTTCATCCCCGTCATCGGTTACGAAAACTTCGCCGTGCTCCACCGGGTTCATGGTACCAGCGTCCACGTTGATGTAAGGGTCAATTTTAATCGCGCTGACGTTAAAACCCTTGCCGATCAAAATGCGGCCGATAGAGGCCGCCGCCACGCCTTTGCCAACGCCGGACATGACGCCGCCGACAACAAAAATGAATTTAGCGTTTAGTTTCTCCTTTAATGATTTGGCAGTTTTTTGTTTTGGCATAAGTGTAATTTCTAATTATTCTAATTGATCTAATTTCTAAATAAATCCCAATATCATAATATCTAAATAGACATTGGACATTAATTTGTTGGGCATTATTTAGGTTAATTAGAAATTAGGTTAATTAGAAATTTATTTACTTTTTATTATTTCCACCGCTTTATCTATCTGCGGGTCCAGGTTATTTTGATAATCCTCCGGCGTTAAATTAATCTCTTCATCGGGAAAAATTCCGTCTTCATTAATATTTATTCCTTTGGGCGTGAGCCATTTGGCGACGGTAATTTTTAACGATGAACCGTCGGACAAACTTTCCAGTTCCTGCACGCTGCCTTTGCCGAAGGTTTTTTTGCCGACAATTTTTGCCAGCCCCAAGTCTTTTAATGCGCCGGCGACAATTTCGGAAGCGGATGCCGAGCCCTCGTTGACTAAAACGACGGTTTTAAAATCTTTCAGCCGCGCGCGGCCGCGCGCCAAATATTCGTTCTTTTCGTCATCGCTGAATTTTTCCGTCACTACTGTCCCGTCTTCCACCCATTCGCTCGCCACGTCAATCGCCGTTTCCAAATATCCGCCAGGGTCGTTGCGCAAATCCAAAATAATGCCCTTGGGATTTTGTTTTATCGTATCTCTGACTGCGCGATTAAACAACTCCGTCGTATCGCTGTTAAAATGGGAAACGGTTATCACCATAATTTTATCCGGGTTCGTTTCCCATTTCACGCTTTTCACTATAATCGTGTCGCGCGTAACGATAAAATCTTGCGGCTTTTCAAAACTG
>PFAS01000027.1 GCA_002778635.1 Candidatus Falkowbacteria bacterium CG10_big_fil_rev_8_21_14_0_10_43_11
ATAATAGGAAAATTCAACTTAATGGATAAGGAAGCGGGATATGCTGATATGCCTGCCATAGAAAAAATCATTTCTGAAAACTTTAAAAAATATAAATTTCCAATTATTTCTGGTGCTGATTTTGGACATTGCACGCCCAACATTCCTATGCCTTACGGAAAGCTTGCTTCAGTTGATGGAGATAAAATGGAATTTCAGATATTGGAAAGTATTTAATAGAGTGCGGGGTAATAAAAAATAGAAAAAAAGAGGGGTCAAATATATGGCCCCTTTTATGTTTTACATTAATCTAAACCCCCTTATCTTCTCATGTCTTCAGTGGTGCAACCCTTATTGATATAATTCAGGGAAGCTTGAGAACCAGACTCTGCTCCGATCAGTAACCTTTTCAATCCTGACTTACGGATCAATCCAAGGTCATCTGACAATCTCTTCAATCCTTTCGGATGTGCGGAAGCGGCCCAGCTTATGCTTATCCCGTTATCAATCAACCCCTGCGCAAATTCTATGACTCTATTCTTATCTACGAAGAAATTAGAATCATAGAATTTAATACCATCAAGGTTGTATTTTTTAACGAGATTTGAAACTTCGCTTAATGTCCTCTCGGCCGTCAAAGCTTTCCACCTGGATCTATAGCTAGACACTTCACTGCAATACCCGCAACGATGCGGACATCCCTGGCTTGAGATAAAGTTCATGACTCTTTCCCCAAGCAGACGATCTTGCCTTACATATTTTTCGACATCCAAAAGATGCCAAGGATACGGGGGTAAAGATTCTTTATCATACATCGCCGGCTTATTGATTTCGCTGTCGCCTCTCTTAACGACGCCAGTGATACTCATTATCGGCTGACCGGACTGAAGAAGCTTTACGAGCTCAAGAAACGGATATTCGCCTTGACCGCGAACAACATAGTCAACAGTCGAGTCTTTGAACAAAGCCTCAGGAATCACTGTCCCAAGAGGTCCGCCAAAAACTATAGGCATGCTTCCGTCTAATGACTTAACATATGACGACATTTCCAGTCCTCTCTCCAGCTGTCCTCCTCCGATCATAGAACTTATGCCGAAGCAAATGCAATCGGGAAGGTTCTCTTTTACGACACGCCTGTCAGATTCCTCGTTTCCGAGGTTGCCATCGAGCAATATAACTTTAAACCCTTCAGCCACCAATGGAGCCGCCACCGATAAAATCGACAACGGCGCCCAAAAGTATGGATAAAATGGCTTAAAATCTATCGCAGGGTAATACAACACCACTGTGTTTTTCATGGCTGTGTACCTCCTATTTAATTGTTTGGATATCAAAGAACGGGAACATTATATATAATCATTTTTTTAATATAAAGTCAAGGGATGTACTGTTGCACAGTCAAGGTTACCTTTTCCGGGTACTGAATAGTAGCTAATTGTTGAAACAGCGTTGCGGCTATCTTCTGTGCCGGCGTCATCCAGTTCATTCCGTACCCGCCGTGCCGCCGTCTGGTGTTGTAGTAGTCCAGCCACTGGGTCAGTTTCATCTGTATCAATTCGTCGCTATCGTAGTAGCCGCAATACCGCCAGAAACATTCGTTTTTCACCGTCCGGTGGAACCGTTCAATCTTGCCGTTCTGCTGGGGCGCGTAAGGATCATTGACGATGACCTCTATACCGAGAGATTTACAGGATTCTCTGAATTTCTTGCCATAGCGGTTATCAACCCGAATCCGTTGCACCCTAAACGGAGCGGTACGGACGAGGTGTGTTACAAAGTCAATGGCGCTGGCGGCATCATCCCGTCTGTAGAGTCTGCCATCAACCCAGCGCGAGCAGTCATCAATGGCGTCAAAGCAGACCAGCTTCCGGTCTCGCCCGAACGGGTGACAGCCGTCCAACTGCAATTCCAACCAGGGCGAATCTAAGCAATAAAACCGCGGCTCCTTGACCCAACGCTTGTATTCGGCCGTGTAGCGGACTTTTCGCCGCTTCGGCCCCAGGATGCGCCAGACCGTGGTCGGATCAACTGTAACGCCGTGCTCGTCCCACAACTTCTCGGCCAGCGGCACCGGACCCAGAGAGCGATTGTATTCCGCCAGCTGTACCACCAGATCCTCTATCCAGTCAGGCGTCTTGTTAACTGGCGGGCAGTTGGCTTTCGGCCCCGGCTTCGCCGGTTCCAGCACGGCTGCGCCGTGTTCCGCGTATCGCCGCTTCAGGCGGGAGAATGCTTTCGGGTGCATCTGCAGGAGCTTCGCTCCCGCGCCACAGCGCATTGTCTTGGCGATGCAGCTATTTAAAATCTCTTTTTTCATGGCAATGAGTTCCCTTTGGGTGTTTCGCCGTACGGTTTGTTTGGACATATTGGTGGTAGTGAGTGGCTAAGTAATCCTGCCACCATACCACGCGGGAGCGAAACCTCGAAGGTAATCCTAATTGCTGCAATTGTAACATATAAAGTCAAGGGATTGTTTTTGGGAAGAATCAGGCTAACTTTAAATACTTTTACATAAACAAACCGCATTATAACGGGTCAACAAATAGCTTTATAAATAAAAATAACAACCCGTTCTTCGGATTGTTATAATTAATATGCTAAACAAATAATCAACTGGCATCGATAAACTTATCGATATATACACAAATTACTTATTATCAAAATAACACCTGTCCAATCTGCGTCACCAACGCGCCAACAAGCATAGCAAACAGAACCAGTATAAGCCAAGGCTTTTTGTTGCCGTTTATTTTGCGTAATAAATCAGCGCTATTAATAACTTCTTTATATAAAATATAAACAAACCTTGCTCCTAAATATAATAAACCGAAATTTAACAGGGGCTTCATGGTTTCATCGGCAGTACGAACTGCAGCCGGAACTGTTTCACAATAGGTTTGTACTAAGTAGATTATTAAAGTTAATTCTGCTCCGATTATAAAAAGCGATTTCATTACAGCACGACCGGCGAAAAAATAAGCAAACAAAACGATGATAGCTAGTTCAATAATAAGTAATACACTATTTACGCCACGAAACTGTTCATGGTCTTGAACAGCCAAATCAAAACAGAAACCCTTTCAAGTTCCTGTTTCAAAAAAATTGATGAAAAAATTTCTTTTGCCCTTCATTGATAAATCCTTTTCCTTTTCGCCAAAAAAGCCCTTTCAAATTCTATGCGA
>PFAS01000018.1 GCA_002778635.1 Candidatus Falkowbacteria bacterium CG10_big_fil_rev_8_21_14_0_10_43_11
TTAATCCATTGTCTTATAATATTTATTACTTTTTGTTCACACTGGATAAAACCGTGGTTCGCGCCGCTGACAGTTTTAACGGTAAAATTTTTGCCTTCTAAATTACTTTTAAACCAGCGGATTATCTCCCCTAAAGGCCGGTCAAGATACTCGTCTTTTTCGGCAAAAACAAGCAGCATCGGTATTTTAATTTTTTGCAACGCGACCGGATGCCGCGCTGGCGTAGCGTAACAAAATATTTCCTCCCGGCTGTCCGGAGTGAACAAGCTTAAAAACCTTTGGGCGTCATGCAATTCCGGCCAAATTTCCGGCGGGAGCAACTGGCGCTTTTTGCCGGCCTTTATCATTCGACGAGCGTAATTTTCCGCTTTTACTATCGCTTGGCGGTTATATTTAATCGCGTCGGCGTAATCGCTTATCGGGCAGAGCAAAATTACCCGGGCAATCTGTTTTTGGTTTTTATCTTTAGCTAAATAATAAACTGACTTTTGGCAGCCGGTAGAGTGGCCGGCGAGAATAATTTTTTTAATCCCTTGTTTTTTGCAAAAATTAACCGCCCCTTGAATATCATCCGCGCAATCGGTAAAAACTTCATGGGCGGAACCGGCGAGCGTTTTGTGAATTTTCCCTTTCGCGTCCGCGCGCCTGATATTTGAGATTTTATCATGTCCGCGGTTATTGAAAGCTAAAACCGAAGTTTTTTCATCGACTAAATTATAAACTAGCGCCGGCCAAAACATGGCGCCGCCGAGACCATGGATAAAAATCACAGCTTGCTTTGATTTTGGCTTAAAAAACCAAAGTCCATCAAGCTGAAATTTTTTTGGAGTTAAAAATCTGACTGGCTGGCAATTAGACATGCAGGGGATGTAGGAATCGAACCTACGCAAATGGTTTTGGAGACCATTGTACTGCCATTATACGAATCCCCCAATTCAAAAAATTTATGATTTTAGATTTAGAATTTATGAATTTAAATAATAAAAAACATAATCCTGAAATTTTAAATCATAAATCTGAAATCAGCAATTTAAAATTACTTGGTTTCCTTATGCGGCGTGTGCTTTTTGCAGGAACGGCAGAATTTATTTAATTCCAAGCGCTGTTTGATGATTTTTTTATTCTTTTTGGAATTATAATTAACCCGCTTGCAAACCGTGCATTCTAATTTGATCATGTTGTCTTGAGACATAAATTTAACTTTATTTTTTAATTTATACTTCCTACAGATTATATTATCCGCCTATAAAAGTCAAGCTCAATCCTTAAAAAAAATGACAAATGCCTAATTTTTAATTCCTAATCAAACCCCAATATCTAATGACTAAAATACTAATTGGACGTTCGGTCATTAGCCATTGATTAAAAATTAGCTATTAGAAATTAAAAATTTTACCTCGTGTCTTCCAGCGTCGCGCTCGGATAAACGGCGTACAGCACAATGGCGGCTAAAACCAAAAATAAATACGATAAAGGCAAAAAAAGCAATAACACTACGGCCAAAAGCGAGCCGATAAGCCAGCTTAAAGGATAAAGATTGCGGAACAAACTAATTAAATCAATATCCTGCTTGTCAACGATTTTAAAAAAATAAGACTCCTGCATGGCTTCTACTAAGGAAGCACCCACGCGGGTTAAAAATAACACAGCCGCCCAAACGGCCACGCTTAGAGAGGTAATAAAAAATATCGCCGCGGTCGCGCCACCCATGATTAGAAAACCGATTATCATTATTTCTTTTTCACCCCAATAGCGGTCAGCGAGGAAGCCGGCGGGAATTTCAAAAATAATAAACGGCAAAAGCATAACGGTAAAAATAGCACCTATTTGCGTCCAATCTAAGCCTAAATTGTTATGCAGATAAAGCGGCGTATAAAAAACCATCCAGCAGTAAAACAGGCGCAGTACAAACTGGGTGATAAAAATATTGCGCAAATTGCGGTTGCCGGAAAATATTTTGCCGAGGCGGCCGAATTGCCGATTTTTATATTCCACTTTATCCCCTAACACCCGCCGCTCCCAAAAAAGCAAGAGCATGGCCGGCAAAATAATAATACCGGACCAAAAATACACGTTCGCGTACGAATCAAAACCGACTAGTTTGCCCATTAACATCGGCGCCAGCACCCAAGCGATATTAATGATTGTCATAAAACGCGTGCGGATGCGGCCGGTTTTTTCGTTTTCGGAAATATCTTCCAAAAAAACGTCAATGTTTAAGCCAAGCAGAGTCGCCGCGGCAAAATTAACGGTAAAAAACAGCAGTACGAAGCAGAGATTAGCGACATGCGCGAGTAAAAAATAACTTACGGCCAACAAAACGATAAAAACAAAGCTGACGCGGTAATTGCTGTATGTCCGGATATAACGCGGCAAAAGCCACAGGGAAATCAGGGTGACGATTGTGGCAACAGCGACATACCAACCGACGGATTGCGTATTTACGAATTGTTCTAAATACGAAGACTGAATGTAACTTACGAGCGCGCCGGACAGCGCCCAAAAAAAGGCAAAAAAGTAAATTAAAATAAAAGTCTTTTGGCTTTTTATCATATTGTTTTAAGTATAGCAAAATTTTTACTTTAATGAAAATTTATACGAAGTAGAGACGAGGCAATGCCTCGTCTCTACAAATATTTTGCAAATATTCTGTAATGATTTTTTAATTCGCAAACGGCGCTTTATCGCACAAATTATCGCTGCAACCGATTTGCAGCCATTCGTAAAATGGCGCGGGGTCGCCGTCTATAGCGACACGGAAATCGTTAATTTCCGGAAACTGATAAAGCGTTTCGCGAATTTGCGCCAAGAGTTGCGCGCTGCCGCAGGAAGAACTGGCGTTGGGCATAATACTTCGGATGTCTTTTATGTCAACATACGCCATCCCCTTCCTTATTTTTACCGAATGTAAAATGTAATCGGTCTCTTTGGAGAAAAATGAGTTATAGCCGGCTTTCCTTTCCGCCGCCGTCGGACCGAAAAATAAATTGATTAAAGCGGTTGAAATCGGCTCTTCACCTGCTTTTAATTCGCGCTCCAGCGGATAAACGCGGCTGCAGTCCGTTTCTCCGGATTTACTAAAATAAACCTGATAAACGCCTTCCTTTTCTTCTTCGGCCGTTAAAATATCCGTATTATCCGACTCTTTTAATTCTTTGGCGGTTTTATTATTGGTGTCAGTAATTTCTAAATTACTTGCCGGCTGTTTTGCTTCTTCAGGCGACGGCGGCGTTTGCTTTGGTTTAAAATAAATTATCCCTAATACTGCCAAAAATACAATAATAACCAAAATAGCTCCTGTTTTATTGCTTTTTTGCGGCGGCTTAACTTCCGCTGCTTGCTCCTCTTGATTTAGCTGTACCGGCTCGCTAAAACCCGGAATAAGAGGTTCTTGTTCCATAATTATATAAAAAATAATAATTCTCGCTTGAGTATAGGATATAATTGGGCGAATGTCAAATGTTTTTGAAATAATAAAAAAGCGCATTTTTTGTAAAAAACTATTGTAAATACAGTCCTTTGGTTCGCAATTCTTTTTTAATATCTAGATAATTTGGGATAGCTTTAGCAACTAAATTCCAAAATTTCCTGGAATGATTAAATTCTCGCAGGTGACATAGTTCGTGAACGATTATATAATCGGCAATATGCCTAGGTAAAAATAATATTTTATAATTATAATTTAAATTGCCTTTTTTAGAGCAGCTCCCCCATCTCGTTTTCTGCCTTTTTATCGTAATCGCATTAAATTTTAATTTATAAAATTTATTAAAATAATTTACTCTTTCTTCCACTAAATTCAAGGCGGCTTCTTTATTTTTTCGATACTCTATCTTATTACCCTTAATAAAAATTAATTTACCATATTTTTTAAAATACAAAATTTTATCTAAGAGCCAGGCGGCTTTGGCGCTTAAAAATTTTTCTACTAGGTTTTCCTTTATGCCATAAGGCAAGGTAACTACTACGCTGGTATCGCAATAAACCGCGATTCTCATTCTTTTAGCTCGCTTGCTTTTCCTTAGCTTATATTCAATTTCCTGATTATGAAGAAAAATTTTTCTTTTCATATTAAAACTTTTTTACGATTATATCCACCATTCTATTTAGATATTTTGAGAAATCATTAATTTTTATTTTGTCCTTATAATCTTTTAGCGTTAATTCCTGTATAGTTCGTTTAATTTCTTTCAAAAAATAATCCCTTTTAGACGACTCCTGCCATTCTTTATCTAAAATTTTTGACGATTTAAAAGACATCTCCCTAATAAACTCTTTTACTATCGGTTCTTTATAATTTTCAATAAATTCTTCCGATATCGCGTATAATCCATATTCTCCCAAGGTAAAACCTAGCCCGCTTGCTTCTTCGTTTTTGCCTTTAATTTCTTCTAATAACTCATAATATTTTTTGATCCTTTCGGCTAAATCAATCTGATGCTGTTCAAATTCTTTTTTAATCGCGGTTAATCGCTCGTTAAATTTCATATAGTTATTTGCCTAGCTTGTCTTTATCTAAATTTTTTAAACTTTTCTTTTCTTCGGATTTTAATTTTCTTCCCACTTTTTTAATATCTTCTTCGGCTGGCAACTTTTCGGGATAAATTCCTCTTTCAATTAAAGTCTTTCTAACGCTTCTATTATTCGTAACATGCTCCTCGGAAATATGATGCTCGGTGTTTAACCCTTTTTTCTTGGTATTAAAAATTATGATTTCCGTCGCGAAATCCTTGGCTTTTAGAATAATTGTCGGCTGAAAGTCGGCCAAAGCACGATTATCGGGCACGCTCAAACGATTTTTCATTTCTTGGGTGGTATAACCAAATAAAGCCTTATCGCCCTTACTTCTAATCAAACCAAAATTTTTATCGCTGCCTGTCTGTAGGCATTTTTATCGTTTTGTTGATATCAACGAAATGATCCGTAATTCTGCTGTTAGAAATCTCACATGCCGTTTTTGCCTTAAAAACAACATTTAAAAAATTTCTCCAATCAATATAGCCAAGCAAATTCTGCAAATCTCTAGCAAACCAAAATTCTATTCCATTTTCGGTTTTATTGACATAAGATTCAAAATTTTTAGTTAACGATTTAATAATTTCTTGTTTCATATTTGTTAAAGTTAGTTTAAATATTTTTAATTTTTATGTTTTACAAATTTTTTATCCGTCGCTTCAATATCAATAACCCGATCAAATCGAAATTTTCTTACCTCTTTGCGCTTATGGCAATAGCCTTCGCCGTATGGCGCGCTTGATTTGTATGGGTCAACTAAACGGTCGGATACGCCCGATGTGGTTGAATCATATTTTAATTTTACAGTCTGTCTTTTCGCTACGGCCGATTTCCAAATTTCATAAAATTTTTGGTTATAATCAACATCAAATTTTATAAAATCGTCGTTGCCATAATCATAATCTTCATCATCATCCCCCAGTTCGCCCCAATGTTGTTCGCGTAACTCTTCCAGTTTCTGTTCCCCGTATTCGTTACTCATTCGCAACACCCGATTTTCCGCAATCTTAATTTGATCATCTGTTAATTTATTTCTCGCCTCCTCAACCAATTCGTTAATCGTCCCCGCTTCTTCTTTGGCCCATTCCATCGCCCCGTACATTTTTTGAAACAGCCGCCAAGATAGATATTCAAGCATTTGTTTTGTATATTTTATTTTTTTGTTCATAAATTTTTTACTCTTATACCGCAACTCTCACCCTCCCGCTTAAAAGATCCTGCATCAAGCCACTTTTAAGTTCGTCGAGTTTATTTTTAATTTGCTTATTAACATCAATTTTTTCATCAACCGCTGACAAAATTTCTGCAATTTTATTTTGTTCCTCAAATGTCGGAATTAAAATTTTTGATTCTTTAACTAATTTAAAATGTCTATATAACCGGTATTTGGGATGTCTAAATTAATTAAAGAATAATATAAAAATTTAGGGTTAATTTCTTTTTTACTTTGAAAAATTTTTGTTCCATCTGCGCCCGCGACAAAAGGAAAATCAATATAATTACAGTCTTCGGACTGTCCTGCCCGTGGACACGGGATCACGATCCGCAAATCTAGCTCACAAGGCTAGATTTTTGCTTTTTACTTGACAAAACAAATTTGTATGCTATACTGTTTGTTAACAGACAGGTAAATCCTTGTACGTGGGGCTCCGTATGGTTCCTCAACAGTGCGTACAAGGTTTTGTCTTTTATGGGAATAGTGGACTTTCTTCCACTATTTTTTGTTTTATAAAATTAGTATAGCTTTCGTCGCCATGCTCAATCTTTCTAAAAATAGACCAACAAACAAAATCAACGACTTGCAAACATTTTTCTTCGTGAGGCGATTTTATTTCTACCGTTATATCTAATTTGTGATTGCTTTGCACTTGATATTTAATATAATTACAAAAATTTTGATTTAAAAATTTATTAGTTTCCCGCCTGGAAGCAATTAATTCTATGGGCTTATCAGTAGGAATTAATTTTTTTGTATAAACTCTATCTATTAAAATATTTGTTACATAATTGTATAAAACATGTTTTTCGTCTTGTAGTTTTGTATACACCTTTCGCTTGTTTAAATAAATAGCGATAATCGAAATATCTTTTTCTTTTAATAAATTCAACAAAATTTGACGCGTTTTTGGCCTTTCCTTATAACAATGCAAAATGCCATGATGATTTTTTATTTCTTTCTTTGAAAAACTTCTAAATATTTTTTTGACGATTCTTTCTATGGGCAATTTATTGTTTGTAAATAAAAAAGTAATAACAAAATGTTTAGATGTTTTTTCCTTGGTGAAATTAAACCCCAAATCTCCGCTTTCGTCTAAAAATATATAAGCCATTGTAAATATGTTAATAATTTAATTCTTTGATGTAATTTTTAACTTTTTTATCAATTTTTTCCCTCTCTTCTTCTAAATCTTTTAATTCAACTAATACCTTTTTAATATCAATAATTTCCTCGGCTTCGGCGCTGTCAATATACCGGCGGATATTCAAATTAAATTCATTTTCCTCTATCTCTTTAATATCAACCACTCTGGCAAATTTTTCAATATTCTTATAATCGTTATAAGCCTTAACGATTTTATCAATGTCTTGCGCCCGTAAAGTATTTTGATTTTTTCCTTCTAAATAATCTTTTTCCGCTTCAATAAATAATATTTTGCCTTTTTTATTTTCCGGCTTGTTTTTATTAAATATAAATATGGCCGCCGGAATACCGGTTCCGTAAAAAAGTTTAGATGGCAAGGAAATAATCGCGTCAATTATGTCATTCTTGATTATTTGCTCTCTAATCCGCCCCTCGCTTCCGCCCCTGAATAAAACGCCATGCGGTACCACTACGCCGGCTCGGCCGTTCTGATTCATTGACTTTATAATATGCAAAACGCAAGCATAATCAGCATTGCTGGTCGGCGGCATATCGTAGCCTTCAAGCCGGCCGTATTTATTTGTATTAAAGATCTCATGCGGCCAAACCTTCATTGAGTAGGGAAAATTTGCCACGGTTATATCAAATTTCTTTAAAGCGCCGAAATCATCTAAAAATTGCGAGTTGCTTAAAGTATCGCCGCGCCGATTTTCAGGCGCAGTTCCGGCGGCGTCAGACAGCTATTTTGCAGATTTTCCGTAAGCGTCTGATTGCCCCGACTCTGCATCCGATACAGTTTGGTCGCGCCGTTAAGTTGCGCCAGTTGCCGATTATTGACGGCATCCACGTCATAGTTATGCGTATAGAGTTTCGTCGGCGTAACGAATCCGGAAATTTTACGCTGATAGCAGGCGCGCAGATAATTTAGCGTCGTCTCGTTTCAAATAATTAATGTAGCTGTTTAATAAAAACGTCTTGCCGCTGCCGGCCGGTCCGGTTATAAAGGCGTTATATCCGAGTTTTAAAATGTCTAAAGCTTGAGCTTGGGTCATTTGTTGAAACAAAAATATAATAAATTAATACTACACTAAAAAAACGCCTTTCTCAAGCGCTTTTCTGTTTTGGTCATTTTCAGTGTATGGTGGGTAGAGTAGGATTCGAACCTACGAAGGCACAAGGCCAACAGATTTACAGTCTGTCCCGTTTGACCGCTTCGGTATCTACCCTAAATAAAAATTTTCAATTTATAATTTTCAATAATCCCGCCGTACTGCGGGAAAAATTAGAAATTTCATTCAAAGTTCGTCTATCTGTTTTTTCATCTCTCCTAACTTGCCATTTTCCGGATTGATCTCTTTTAACGCCTTATAAGCGTCCAGCGCCTCCGCCTTATCTTTGTTTATTATACTGATAGAAAACATGGCGTCAAGGTACTTGGGATTTTTTGGCTCTATTTTCAGCGCTTCTTTAAGGCATTTAGCCGCTTCTTTTGGATTATTCAATTCTTCATAAACTTCGGCTAAACTAAAATGATTTTGGCCGTTGGCGCTGTTTAACTGCAAAGACTGGCGATAATATTCTTGCGCGCTGTCCAGTTCATTGTCTTTTTTAGCCACCTCAGCCAATTTTGCGTAGACTTCCGCGTCTTCTTCCGTTAACTTTAAAACGTGCTTTAAAGTTTCTTTAGCCTCAAACAGCTTCCCCATCTCCAAATAAAGCTGGCCGAGCATTTTAAAAGTGGATATGTTTTTACTGTCCAAGCTAACGGCGCGAATGTACATTTTTTCCGCCTCGCCGTAATCTTCTTTTTTCTTCGCTTCTTCGGCCGCTAAAAAAAACTCGTCGATTTCGGAAATGTTATCCTCCGTTTTGGCCGTCTCGCGCATTAAATTTTCCCGCGCCGATAAAAGTTTTTTATAATATTCCTTGAACCATTCCCCGATTTTGATAAAAATCGGCCGCGTTATTTTCCTCAACCACAAGAAAGAACGCCCGAAACTGCGCTTTAAGCGGTTAGCGACCAGGCGCTGTTTAACCATTCTTTCTTTTTCTTGCGGCAAATTAGCCAAGTCCAAATTGGCGACCGCCGGAAATTTTTTCTTTAGAATATAAACGATAATAATGCCGCAAATAAAAATAATAAAAATGGGAATAATGTTGTACCACATAACTAAAAATTACTAATTTCTAATATCTAATTAAATCCCAATGACTAATAATTAAACATTGGACATTTAGCCATTAGTCATTTATGCTTAAACTTTTCCGCTTGAACCGAACACTTTCATTTTTTCCTCCACGACGGCTTGAACGGCCGCCGTCGCCGGCGCTAAAATTTTCCGCAGATCAATTTCTTTTTTGTCCGCCTGCAAAGTGCGGCGCAGCGCCGTTGCCCACGCTTGGCGCATTTCAGTGTCAATATTGACGATGTGCACGCCAAGTTTAATCGCCTTTTTTATTTCACCGTGTTCAACGCCGGAAGCGCCGTGGAGCACGAGCGGCAATTTCACTTTGGCATGAATTTTTTTCAAGCGCGCCAAATCCAACTGCTCCAAACCGACAAACATGCCGTGCATGTTGCCAATGGACATCGCGAAAGTGTCCACCTTTGTTGCCTGCGCAAACTTTGCCGCCAGCGCCGGATCGGTAAAACAATCTTTTATTTCCAGTTCGCGTTTTTCTATTTTTATTAAACCTTCTTTGCCTAAAATAGTTCCGAGTTCGCCTTGCGCCCAAACATTGCGCTTATGGGCGTAAGCGACTGATTCTTTGGTTAAATTAATATTTTCATCAAACGGCAAATCGCTCCCGTCAATATGGATTGAGGAGAAACCGGCTTTGACGCACTCGGAAACGCTTAAAAAACTTTTGCCGTGGTCAAGATGCAGCGCGACCGGAATGCCGTCCGCCTGATTTTTGGCGATAGTTTGGACGATGTGGGTAATGGCTTTTAAACTCGCGTACTTAATGGCTGATTCGGACACCTGAATTATGACGGGCGAGCGCTGCGCCACGGCCGCCTGCACTATCGCCAGCGTTATTTCCAAATCCTGAGTGTTGAACGCGCCGATGGCATAGCCGCCGCGTTGCGCTCGCATAATAATTTCTTTTATATGGACAAGCATAAAAAATATTAGTCTAAAGTCCATAAAGTCAAAAGTCCTTAAAGTCATGCGGACTTTATAGACTTTATGGACTTTACAGACTTTTGACTGATTAAATTCCTTTGACAATTTTATAGAAATCCTCCGCCTTCAAACTCGCTCCCCCGACTAACAACCCGTCAATATTATCTAGTTGGGAAAAATCGGACACATTCGCGCTGTCCACGCTGCCGCCGTAAATAATTCGGAACTGTTTGTTAATAACGTCAATGCCAAATAAATCAACCAGCGCCGCGTGGATTATTTCATGCATAGTGTCGGCATCGGCGGGCTTGATGACCTGTCCGGTGCCAATCGCCCAAATCGGTTCATAAGCAATAATCACCTGTTGTTGAGATAAAATTTGCACGCCGCCGAAAGTTTGCTGAATTTGGTCAATAATAACATAATCGCGCCGGTCCGATTCTTTTTCTTTCAGTGATTCTCCCACGCAAACTATGGGAATAATATTGCTATGATCGAGCACGGTTTTGAGTTTTAAATGCGCCATTTCGTAATTTTCCAGCAGGTACTGGCGCCGTTCGCTGTGGCCGATGATAACATATTGGCAACCAGCTTCTTCAAGCATGGTAACGGAAATTTCTCCGGTAAAAGCGCCTTGCTCTTCCCAAAAAACATTCTGCGCGCCGATTTTTACCGCGCTGGGAGCAAAAATATCCTTTGCTTCTCTAAGCGCGATGTTAGCCGGACAAACGGCGATTTCTTTGCCGCCGGTAGCGGCTTCATCGGCAAATTTTTGCGCGTACTCGCGCGCTAATTCCAAACTCTCTTTGATATTAAGTTTCATTTTCCAGTTGGCGATAATTATTTTTTGCTTCATATACCTACTAATTACAAATTATATACAAATATACTAATATTTATTTGAACTATGCTCGCTGATAGTATAAACCCAATGGGGGCAAAAGACAATACTTGAATTGCAGATTTATGATTGCAGATTTATGATTTAAATCCTAAATCTAAAATCTTAAATCTAAAATCTATTTCGGCCACACATAATTTTCATACGCCCAAGCGACCAGCGCGTCCGTATCGCTGAAGCGCGTATCCACGCTGTTGCTTCCCAACACCACGGAAATAATTTCGCGCCCGTCTTGAGAAAACTTGCCCGTAAAGCAAAAACCGGCGCTGTTTAAATAACCGGTCTTGCCGCCCAAAACTTCATAAGCGGTTTTTTCCACCAGCAGGTCGTCGGTACTTTCAATAATTCTAGTCTTGCCTTGTTTGGTTGTTAAAACATAGCGGCGCTGCGTTACCGTCCGTCTGATCTGATCTTTTAAAAAAGCCGACGCCGCGATTTTGGCGACTTCGCTCGCGGTTGATTTATTATTTGAGCTTAAGCCGATGGGATCAACAAAAACGGTGTCTTTCAGCCCCAATTCCGCCGCTTGCTCGTTCATTTTAGCCACAAACTCCGTTTCGCTGAAACCTAAGGCGTGAACCAGGGCAATCGTAGCGGTATTGTCGGAGCCGACCAGACTCGCGTTAAATAAATCTTTAACGGTAATTTTATCGCCCCAAAACAAATTAATGCGGCCGCCTTCGCGCCGGTCGTCTTCTCGCATAACGTATTCGCGCGCGAAATCCGGCTCATGCTTCAAAGCGACTAAAGCGGTAATCAATTTTGTGATGCTCGCGATTGACGATTGCTCGTTGATGTTTTTTTCCCATAAGACTTTTTGGCTTTTTACGTCCATGACAATGGCGGCGCGGGCGGAAATATCCGGCGTTTTTTTATAAACGCTTTTTATCGCCGGCGCGGGCGGATTTTCCGCGGACACCGGTTTTGATTCCGGCACAATCGTAACCGCGGACGCAGCTGTTGCCGCCGGCATATCGCCGTTTGCTTCGCTTACGCCTAATACTTGCGCCTGCGAGCGGTCAACATGAAAATTATTCCGCACGAACGCAATCGGATTGGCGTTGGCGATAATTAAAGTAATGGCGACGATTATAGTAGCAATAATAACCATAAAAAATAAATGACGAATTTTTAATTTCTATAGGAATTAGAAATTCTACTGCTCTCCTTTTAGAAACTTCTCAATATTTTCATTATTTCTTAAATTCTCATAATCCGGCAGCTGCCGGGCGTCCGAAACGCCCAAATATTTTAAAAAGTCTAAGGTGATTGCATAATATGTTTCTTTCCTTTTGTTGTCAAAACGCTCTTCCACCAAACCGCGGAGCATTAGGTTGCGCAAAATTAAAGAGCAGTTAATGCCCCGGATGCGTTCCAGCTCCCATTTGGCTATCGGGCCACGGTAAGCGATAATCGTTAAAGTTTCAATAGATGGCTTGGTTAGCTCGCTGACCGTTTCTTCTTTGATAAAGTTTTGCACTGTAGCCGCATTTTCGCCCGCGGTTGTCATCTGCACGGCGCTCGCGCTCTTGATTATCCGCACTCCCCGGTTTTGTTCCTGATAATCTTTGAGCAATTCGTCAACCGCGGAATTGATTTCTTTAACGGAAATTTTTTCGCCGATAACTTGAGCCATGTCTTTGGGCGCCAGCGGTTTGCCGGCAATGAATAGTAGAGATTCAATTTTGGACTTTAGGTTTAACATAAAAAAATTATTCAAACTATGGCAATTTCAATCTCCTCAAATAACTCCTCCTGCCTTACTAATATCGTCCGCTGTTTTATCAACTCCAGCATGGCCAGAAAACTCACGATTATTTCCACTCGCGTCGCCGCGTTTTCCAACACTTGGCCAAAACGCACATTTTGCAAACGCATAAGCAACTCCCGTATTAACGACATTTTTTCTTCAATATTGATTGCTTTAACGAGCGTATCTTCCCCTAATTTTTCCTCAACCCTTAACCGGCCGACTAGTTCCTTAAAAGCCTGCTGCAATACGCGCGTCGTAACGTTTCGGGGCGGGTAAAAAAATTTTTCCTCCAGCAGTGACTTTTTATTAAACTCGCGCGCGAACATAAAACGCCGCTCGCCGAGCATTCCCTCAATTTTTTTAGACGCGTCCAAAAAATCTTTGTAAATTTTCAGCTGGTTCTCAAAATCTTTTATTTCCGCCTCTTCTTCATCGCGAAGTAAATAAGGCAAAAGCGTTTTTGATTTTATCAACAAAAGTTTGGCCGCAATCACCAAAAAATCCGCTATCTCCTCCGGTTCAATGCCGTTTTGCCGCACTCGCTCCACATACCGGTCGGCAATGGTCGCCAGGCTTACTTCCGTAATATCCATTTTCTGCTCTTCAATCAGCTGCAAAAGCAGGTTTAGAGGACCTTCAAATTGTTGCAATTTAACGTTCATTTTTGCTTTTTTGTCCGCCTTGGCTTGCGCGAAGCGAAACGGGTTTTCTTCAACTTCTTAGCCGCGGAAAAATTTCCTTCGCTGGCATTTTCTAAATTTAAAAAATCCTTAATCTTCATTTCAACGGAGTGGCCGGTGCTGCCCGAGCTGAATACGGCTTTTTTAATCTTGGTTAGCGTCTTATCCATAATTACCGGCAGTTTATGCAAGCTGCCGAAAGCGCTCACGGTTTCGCTTTTCAGCTTCAAAACTTCTTTCATTATTTTTTCTCCCGGAATTTTTAAAACTTTTACTTCTTTTTGCTTTAGCCGGGAAATGTTTTTTTTCACTTTTTCCAAGTCTAAATTTTTATTAGCCGGCACTAAAACCAGGTAATAATCATTGTCGGCTTTTACCACGAGCGATTTAACAATTTCTTCTAATTTCTTGCCCATCGTCATCGCCGCGTCGTAGGCGGTATAAACCGCTTTATGCTCAATTAATTCATGCGGCACTCCGGCGCGCGTTAAATAATCAATGATTTTTTTAGGTAATTTGATTTTTTTCTTGGACATAGATTTTGTTAATAAGTAACTAATTATTATTATACCTTACTTTAATTTTATGGGCAAAAAACTGGCTCTTGTTTAAATTTAAAAAATTGCTATAATTGCTATAATAAAATAAATTCGTATCTTGTTCTTTTTTCGTAGTTTCCCTAAATTCTTCCGTGGAACCGTTATTAGCTCCGCTTAATCCTGTCCCTCATGGTGTTTTACCACACTCGAGGGATGTAACCGCGGGCCCAAAAAGGAAAGGAGGCTACCTTGAGAGTAAATAGTTCCTAACAAATCTAGAACCATCGCGCCTTTGGTTCCCCGATAGGGAAAAACCAAATAAAAAAGCGACTGGCGGCCGCAACCAAAAGAGGGACAAAAAACATTCATTTATATAAATGCTTCGTCCCTCTTTTTAATTTTTTCGTATCAAATTTTTAACTTATTGCTTTTTTGATTTAATACCCAGCTTCTAACCGCACGGGCGCTATGCCTTTCACGCTCAAGTCATCCTGCGCCACTTTGGTAATGCATTGATACCCCGCGTCATGCTGCCATTGCGGGTCAAGGTAATAATCGTATTGCTCGGCATCCGTTTTTTTGTTGGAGGTCTGAAAATCGGCGCAGAGTTGGTATTTTTTCGCGTCAACTATTTTATATTCAAATTGTTTTTTAGTCAGCGGATTTACCGTGTTGCGTTCTATGACATATAAATTATCCTGCAGGAGTATTGATAAATCGCGCGGCAACGCTTTTTTGTCGCGGTAGTACGCGTCAACGCCGCCCGCTAAACTCATTAGGCGATTTAATACTTCGCTGTCCTGCCGCAATTTCCGCGCCTGCGCCGGCGATTCCACAAAAAAGAAACTGGCGACGAATACGGCCAAAACGATTGCCAGCGTCGCGTAAAAATACGCCGCGATAACTTTATTTTTGGCGCCTTCCGCTTTATCGCGCTTAATGTCATAGAGATAATAAGAAAAGACAATTCCGGAAATTACTAGCACGGTTAAAGTTTTGAGAGAAAATTTCAGCGTCAATTCGCCGTTTAAAAAAATATTGATTAAAGCGATTAAATAACCGATAACGACGACGGAGGCGGCAAATAAAATGAAATAAGTGAGCCAGCGCCGCACGCCCGCTTCTTTGTCCAAATGGCCG
>PFAS01000008.1 GCA_002778635.1 Candidatus Falkowbacteria bacterium CG10_big_fil_rev_8_21_14_0_10_43_11
CTGTCGGCGCGATAAAGACGCTCAAATACATGCGTCAGGTCTTCTTTAGCTATTCCTATTCCCGTATCTTGAACGCGGATTATTGCTTTTGCGCCATGGCGACTAACAGTTATATTAACGGAACCGCCCGCGGGAGTAAATTTAAAGGCAAAATAGCTTTTATATCAAAAAATTTCTCCACCCCGCCGCACTCTCGCGCCGCGGGCGGGGACGGCAAAAAATAAAATAATAATTTAAAAGCCCCAGCCATGAATGGCGGGGCTAAAACCAAACCCGCTTAAGCGGGTTTGAAACCAAGCCCAGTGATTCATCACTGGGCTGATAGAAAACAGACGGGCGTTTAATCCGTTAAACCTGTATTCTATGGCCGTATTCTATGGCGAAAAATATTACGCAAAAAATAATATTAAACTACCGACGCTTTTTCCGCTTTCCCGCCCTCGCTCCAGTTTTTCGCGCCGCTTTCTATTACTTTTACCGCCAGTTCCTGCGCTTTTTTGTTGGCCGCTTCGGCTTCTTTCTTTAAAATAGTAATTTCCGCGTCCTGCGCTTTTCTTTGCTCCTCTAAATTTTTTATTTTCATTTCTAATAAATCTTTGGCCGCTTCCCAAGTTTGCCGCTCGCGCTCGGCGTTATCTTTATGTTCTTTTTGCAGGCGCGCCGCCGCTTCCCGCTCGCGCTGGTCGGCCGCCAGCTTAATCGCTTCCGGCATGCCGGCCGCGGCTTGGCGCAAATCAGTCAACTCGGCTTCGCTTTGTTTAATTCTTTCTTCGCGTTCGGCCAATAACTTTTCTTTACTGCTTGTCTCTTCTGAAAATTTTTCTGCTTCCCTTTGCCTTTGTATTTTAACCGCGTAAGCGTACTCCTCTTGCTCCCGCTCCCAAGCGCGCTTTGCCGCGGCAATTTCTAATTCCAAATTTTCTTTTTTGCTTTTCAGTTCTTGCTCCAGCTCTTTTTGCTTTTGGCCGTATTCGGCGACTAAATTCTCCAGCGCTTCCGCCGCCACTTCCAGATGATACTGATTTTGCAATTTCTTTTTGGAAATATCAACGGCAACTTGCAAGCCGTTATACTCCTCCACTTTGTCGGAAAACTGCTGGAGCAACTTACGCAAGCTATCGGCAAACTTCAGCGCCAGTTCGTTCAATTGGTTATTGACCGCCGCTTTGATGTTGACCGCGGTTTGAGTAATATTTTCCATAGTTTGCTCTTTGGCTTTCTCCGTCGCCTCTTGATTTAAAGCGCTATGCGCTTCTTTGGCCGTTTCTTTGGCTTCCGGCAGATTGGCGAGCAATTTTTGGTACTCGTCAATAATCTCTTGTTTGGTTTTTTTGGCCAAACCGGCCGGGTTAAACATTGGCGTCTGCGTCATAATTTTAAAGTTAATGTTTATTAAGCTCACTGTCACTTAACTACTAATCTTAAGCGATGTCAATGGTTTTCAAATCCGTTGATTTGTGTTGAAATAATTCTGGCGGATTGCGGCGGCGTTTGGCGCGTAAAAATAAAAAAACCGCGATCCCTTGTTGGAAACCGCGGCGAAGCGAAATCAACTGCTTTATAAAAAAATTACGCGTAAATTTGCGGAAACGGCTGCAGGGATAAAATATTTTTTACATCCTCATCGGTAATGACGTGGCGTTTTTGCAAAACATCCACCAGCGCCTGCAATTTGGCGTCTTCTTTGCGCATTACTACTATTAAATCCCCCTTTAAATCAGAAAGCTTGTCGTCCAAATAATCTTTAGTAACCATCGTCGCCTCTATTTTAGCGGCTCCTTGATTCAATTCGACGATGTCAGTTTCAATACTTTGCAACCTTTGTTCATTGTTATTGGCAAAATTATTAATAGCTTCTAAAATTTCACCATTGGTTGGCTCTTGATTTTCCATAAATTTATTTTAATTCGCGGATATGATTATAATAACGCAAACTATTTTTATCGTCAACAAGTATTGTTTTTACGCAAGTCCCACCGCTTTTTTTACTTTTTTCAAGGTTTCTTCCGCTATCGCCTCCGCCCTTATTTTCCCTTTTTCTAAAACATCTTCAATAAATTTATCGTCAAAACTATTGTATTTTTGTTGAAAATCTTCCAAAAATTTTGCCGCCACCTCGGCCAAATCTCTTTTAAATTCGCCGTACTTGCCCGCCGTAGCGCTTGCGTAGGCGGGACCGCGGCCGTTATAGCGCGCTTCCAGTTCTTTAACGCTCGCCTCGGCTAACAGCGAATAGATAATTAAGAGGTTAGAAATTGCCGGCTTATTTTTTGGGTCAAATTTAATATCCGAGCCGCTGTCCGTAACCGCTTTCATTATTTTTTTGCGCGCCGTTTCCGGCTTGTCCAACAAAGCGATGTAATTTAATTCGCTCCCCGCGCTTTTGCTCATTTTTTTCGCCGGATTATCCAGTCCCATGATGCGCGCGCCTTGCTTTTGAATGTACGGCTCGGGAATTTTGAACACCTCCGCGAATTGCTGGTTAAATCGCCGCGCCAAAACGCGCGTTAATTCCACGTGTTGCGTTTGGTCGTCGCCGACCGGCACCAAATCCGTATCGTACAGTAAAATATCCGCCGCCATTAAAACCGGATAATCAAACAAACCCAAATTGATGTTTTCTTTATGCTCGCGGGCTTTGTCCTTAAACTGCGTCATTCGTTCCAGTTCCGCGATTTTGGTAATCGTATTTAAAATCCACGCCAGTTCCGTGTGCGCGCTTACCCGCGACTGCTGGAAAATAACCGCGGTTTCCGGATTGATTCCGGCCGCGAGATACAGTTTCGCGATTTCCAAAATCTTTTCCCGTAAAATTTTCGGCTCTTGTTTAACCGTAATCGCGTGATAATCCACCACGCAAAAAACGCACTGGTATTCGTTTTGCAGGGCCACCCAATTTTTAAGCGCGCCTAAATAATTTCCCAAATGCAAATTGCCGGACGGCTGGACGCCGGAAAAAATTACTTTATTCATAAATTTCTATTTACTAATATCTAATTACTAATCAAACCCCAATGACTAATGACCTAATGACGATTTGACATTAGACATTTATGCATTAAACATTGATTAGAAATTAGGAATTAGTAATTGATCCTTTCTATAATTCCATCTTATCAACAATCGTCTCTTCTCACAAGCCCCTCCACGCCAAAAAGCCAAAAATCCATAGCAAATTGCGGCCATTGCCAAAACCAACTCTCCGTGCTAGAATATGAACATCAATTTAATTATTAATTTCTTCGCGAATATTGCTTTGTTTGCTGGCAGTAAAAGGCAAGCGAAATGAAAGAACATGGCTAACTTTAAAATAAATTCCCCATATCGCGCAATTAGTTTTTACTCTCAAATTGGCGAATCATTAGCTATTCTTCCTTCAACGGACATTAATTAATGCCTGTCGTTTAATTTTACTCTTGTTTGTCTTAAAACTGTTTTAACCGGCAAAAAAGCTTTTAGTGAAGCTTAAATTTATGTTTGCCGGCTTAGAAATTATCATGGCCGCTCTGGGCCTTATTTTCGGCATAGCCTTGGGCTATTACATCCGAAAACAAAAGGCCTTAAGTGAAATAAACTCGGCTGAGGCCAAAGCGCAAAAAATAATCGGCGAGGCTAAAACGGCGGAAAAAGAAATGGTCTTGAAAGCGCAGGAAAAAGCGCTTAATATCATTGAGGAAGCCAAAAGAGAAGAGGCGCGCCGCTACAAAGAATCAAGCGATTTTCAAAAACGTTTGGAAAAACGCGAAACCACTTTTTCTCAAAAGCTGCTGGAATTGCAGGACAAGCAGCAAAAGCTCTATGACAAAATAAATCAAGTGGAAGAGGCCAAGGAAAAAATCATTGAACTGCGTAAAGAGCAATTGGAAAAATTGGAAAAAATCGCCAAACTGAACAAAGACGAGGCGAAAGAAATATTAATGAAAAACGCGGAGGGAGAAATAAAAGACGCGCTTCTGTCGCGCATTCGCAAAGTCGAGCAGGAATCGACCGATGAACTGGAAACCAAAGCCAAGGCGATGCTCGCGGTAACCATGCAGCGGCTCGCCTCAACTTTCACGACGGAAGTAACCACGACTTCGGTGGATTTGCCTAACGATGAAATGAAAGGCCGCATCATCGGCCGCGAAGGGCGCAATATCCGCACCATTGAAAGTTTGACCGGCGTGGAAATTATCGTTGACGACACGCCTAACGTCATTACCATTTCCGGCTTCTCCATGATTCGCCGGCATTTGGCCAAACGCGCGCTGGAAAAACTGATCTCGGACGGCCGGATTCACCCGACCAAAATTGAGGACGCGATTGAAGAAGCCAAAAAAGACCTGGCGCTGGACATTAAAAAAGCGGGCGAAGAGGCGATGTACGATGTGGGCGTTACCGGCTTTGACCCCAAGCTCGTGCAAATTCTTGGCCGCTTAAAATACCGCACGAGTTACGGCCAAAATATTTTAAGCCATTCGGTTCAAGTCGCGCATTTGTCGGCTTTGCTTGCGGACCAACTGGGCGCTGACGTAACGATTGCCAAGAAAGCCGGGCTTTTGCACGATATCGGCAAAGCGGTTGACCACGAAGTGCGGGGCACGCATCCGGAAATCGGCAAAAACATCGGCCAAAAATTCAACTTGCCGATTGAAATTATAAATCCAATCGCCACCCATCACGACGACAAGCCGGCGGATTTGATTTCGGTAATTGTTAAAGTCGCGGACGCGATTTCCGGCGCCCGTCCGGGAGCGCGCAAAGATTCGCTGGAACAATATTTGCAAAGACTGGAAGAACTGGAAAAAGTGGCTACCGGCTTTGAGGGAGTGGAAAAAGCTTACGCCATCCAAGCCGGCCGCGAAGTGCGCGTCTTTGTTGAACCGACTAAAATCGACGACTTGGCCGCTTATAACTTGGCAAAAAATATCGCCAAAAAAATAGAAGCCGAATTAAAATATCCGGGTGAAATTAAAGTTAACGTCATTCGGGAGATGAGAATAGTGGAATACGCGAGATAAATTTGACATGTTAATTCTAAAAAAAACTTGCGCCGTTAAAATGGGCAGGTTTTTTTGTTTTCTTGATATTGTTAAATTGTTACATTGCTAAATTGTTAAACCACCCATCTTAGATAAAAAAATCCCCATTAGCTTTTGCTAAGGGGGGCGGATTAGAAAATTTCAATTGACTTTTATTTTCCAAATGCCTTTTTCAGCTCACTTGTATTCCTCTTTAACTGTTGCGGGTCGTCATAATTATCAGGCTGCTTCGGAAATGTTAGTTTTAAATCCGCTAAAATGTCATCCGCCGGGTCAGGGGGTAAAACGGTTTGTGGCAAAAGAATATAATTAATATCGCCGTTTTCTTCAATAACTCGTTGCAACACCACTTTGCTTTTACTTTGAATTTCAGGCGTATCGGCTGTTTTTTTTATATCCAACAGCATATAACCTAAATCAGCGTCATCAAAAGATAAGGTGAGTTCTTCATCCGTTTGGTACTCAACCAATGCAAAAATTAGCGGAGTACCTATTTGTTCTGATGAGTTGGCGGTAACCATTATTTCTTCCTCCTTAAGCAGAATGAACGATGAAACTATTATTTATAGCTTATCTGTTAAACAAAGGACTGTCAAACTTTATATAGTATACATATAGTTGCCCGCTTTTTTAGTTGGAGTATACTGGTAAATGACGAATATCAAATGCCAAATATCAAATCAACGTTAAAAACCCTAATGACAAATTATTAATTTTTTTAGATTTTGACATTTGATATTGATTTGACATTTGAATTTTGACATTTGGGTTTAAAGCCATTTTAATCAACTTAAAATTACAAAACTAAAAAAAACAAGGACTATGCTCAAAATACTATTTATAGGTGATATTATCGGCTCCATCGGCCGCAAAGGAGTGGCGAAACTTTTACCGAAATTAAAGAAAAAATATCAGCCGGATTTAACGATTGCCAACGCGGAAAATCTCGCGCACGGTCTTGGCGTTACCGAAGGCACATTGCAAGAAGTGCTGAACGCGGGCGTTGATTATTTTACCAGCGGCAACCATATTTTTGATCGTCCGGGCAACGAAAAGTTATTAAATGAAGAAAAATGGCGTTTATTGCGTCCGGCTAATTATCCGCTCGGTTCTGACGGAGTAGGTGAAAGAGTTATCAACATTAGCCAATATTCCATTCTTTTGCTAAACTTAATGGGAAGGGTTTTTATTGAAGGACAATTCAACTGCCCTTTCCGCGCCGCTGACGCCATTTTAAAAAAATACGAATCAAAAAAAATTGACGCGGTGATAGTTGATTTCCACGCCGAAGCGACGAGTGAAAAAAAAGCGCTCGGCCATTATTTGGACGGCCGCGTAACGGCTGTGCTCGGCACGCATACGCACGTGCAGACCGCGGATGAAGAAATTTTAAGCGGAGGCACGGCTTATATCTCGGATGCCGGCATGGTCGGCGCGGCTGATTCGGTGATTGGAGTTGATAAAAAAACCATTATCCATAATTTTTTAAATCAGGAAACAATCGCTTTTGAACCGCCTAAAACAGGACGCTGTTTATTAAATGCCGTACTTCTAACAATTGATACTGATAATAAGAAAGCGACGAGCATAAAACGAATAATAGAAACGACAAAAATAAGTTAGTTGCTTAGTTGATTAGTTACTTAGTTTATTAGAATTTATCCTTGTTGGACTGATTAACTAATTAACCAAGTAACTAATTAACTACAAACTTATGAACAAAGAATCTTTAATTGAAAAACTCGCGGCTGAAGCTAACCTTTCCAAAAAAGACGCGGAATGCTCGCTGGAATCGTTGGTTAAAATTATTATCAGCGAACTTAAAACGGGCAACTCGGTAACTATCGTCGGCTTCGGCACTTTTTCTCCGCGCAAGCGCCACGCGCGCGGCGGCGTCAATCCGCAAAAGCCGACGGAGCGCATTCAGATTCCGGAGGTCGTCGTACCGAAATTCAAAGCCGGAAAAACTCTGAAAGACGCGCTGAAGAAATAAAAACAAAAAACAAGGTGAATAAAAACCTTGTTTTTTTGTTTGGTGCGCCCAGCAGGATTCGAACCTGCGACCGTTTGCTTAAGAGGCAACTGCTCTACCAGCTGAGCTATGAGCGCGATATTCAATTTTAGATTTTAAATTTTAGATTTAACCCATGTAATCTGGACCCGTATTTAAAAATCATCAATCTATAATCTAAAATTATTTGGTGCTCCCAGAGGGATTTGAACCCCCAACCTTCTGGTCCGAAGCCAGACGCTCTATCCAGTTGAGCTATGAGAGCAAATATGGACGGACTTTCTATTCAAGCAATAAAGGCAAGGATTTTCAAATAAATGCGTTATTTTAATTTTTGGAACTTAAAATTTATTTGGCGTTTGATATTTGTTGTTTGAAACTTTTACTTTGTAGCTGGGGTGAGGATCGAACTCACGACCTAGGGGTTATGATTCCCTCGCTCTAACCAACTGAGCTACCCAGCCGTAATATTGATATAGATTATCAAATCTTGAATAAAAAATCAATCTTTTGCTTTTAATTTTTTATTTCTAACTTTCCTCCCCCCATTCTCCCATTAATTCATCGCTTATCTCTCCCTGCTCCGTTTCCGACAATTCGTCTTCTTCCTCGCTGTCTTCGGCTAAATTTCCAACCGGCATCAATTCTGCCGCAAATTCCCGCGTGGAAATGTTTTCGATGTCCAAGTCCCGAGCTTCTTCGATAATATTCATGTCGTCGGTTATTACAATCCAATCCTCGGGCCGCTTTTCGCTTTGCATCAGTTCAATTATTTTATCGTCGGCGTTATTATAAACCGCGTCGCGCGGCGTGTAAATTACCGTGACATTGCCTTCGGTATAGCGGTCGCCTAGCGGGTCATTGCTGTCAAACACCAAAATGAATTTTTTGCCGGTGCGCTCGCCGTAATCCTGTACCAACTCAATTAATGTTTGGTCAAAATCCGGTTCGCGCAAAAGCTTTAAGCGCCCGGCTAAATTGTTGGCGTCAACGAGATAAGGCATAAATTAGTTATAAAGTTAAAAGTTAGAAAATTTATAAAGTCTACAACTATAATATAAACAAAATATAAAATAGTTGCAATGACGGATTTAATAATCAAACGCTAAAAAATAAAGGACTGTAATTAAAACAGCCCTTTACTTTATAAAATAACTTTTTAACTTTAAAACTTTCTAACTTTTAACTAACTTATATCCAAGTGACATTCGCTATTTTATCTTCATTTTCTTTAAAGCGCATTAAGCGCACGCCTTGAGTGTCGCGGCCCAAAGTCGGTACCGAATTAAACGGCAGGCGGATTACTTGTCCTTTTTCCGAAATAATAATCAGATCTTTGTCTTTCATGTTGGCGCTGTTCGCCACATAAGCGTTGACTAATTGTCCGGTTTTGCCCGTTACTTTAAAAGTCTTAATGCCGCTGCCGGCGCGCGCCTGCACTTTATAAAATCCCAAAGCCGAGCGTTTGCCAAAACCGAATTCGCTCGCGACTAACAGCTGATATAATTTGGCGTTCATCGGCTCGCTTTTAATTATGCCCATGCCAATGACGCGGTCGTCTTTTTTAATCCGAATGCCAAATACGCCGCTCGCGTTCCGGCCCATGACGCGCACGTCGGTTTCTTTAAAGCGGATGGATTGGCCTTTGGCGGTAATGAGTATTACTTGGTCTTTGCCGCTGGTTGGTTTGGTCCAAATCAGGCGGTCGTCGTCTTTTACTTTAATCGCGATTAATCCGCTGCGGCGCACGTTATTAAAAGCGTCCAGTTCCACTTTTTTTACCAAACCCTTTTCGGTCGCCATGAATAAAAATTTGGCGTCGGTTTTGGTTAATTTATCCAGCGGTAAAATTGTGGTGACTTTTTCCGTGCTTAACAGCTGCAAAAAATTCACTATCGCTTGACCCTTGGAAGTGCGGGAGGCAACGGGCACATCATAGACTTTTAGCTGAAAAACCCGTCCGCGGGTAGTAAAAAATAAAATGTCGCTGTGCGTCATGGTGGTAAAGAAAAACTCCACGATGTCTTCTTCTTTGGTTGACAGTCCCATCACGCCTTTGCCGCCGCGGCCCTGCACTTTGAAAGTTTCCGGCGGCACCCGTTTGATGTAGCCGTCGCGCGTCATAATTACGACCGTCGGTTCGTTCGGCACCAAATCCTCCTGCTTGAACTCTTTAACGGATGACGCGATGATTTTGGTTCTACGCTCGTCGCCGTATTTATCAATTAAACCTTGCAGATCGTCTTTGATGATTTTGGCTATTTTAACTTTTGACTTTAAAATTTCTTCCAACTCTTTGATCAACTTGCGCTTTTCTCCCAGTTCGTCCGCGACTTTTTGCTGTTCCAGGTTGGCTAAATTCTGCAGGCGCATTTCCAAAATCGCCACGGCTTGAATTTCGGTTAATTTAAAACGCTTCATTAAATTAACGCGGGCAATATCTTTGTCTTTGGACGCTTTGATTACTTTGATTACCGCGTCAATATTTTTGAGCGCAATCATCAAACCTTCCAAAATATGAGCGCGCGCCTTGGCTTTGTCCAATTCAAACTGAGTGCGGCGCCGGACTACTTCGGTGCGGTGCTTCAGGTATTCGTCCAGCGCCATTTTTAAATTTAACAATTTCGGCTGAATGCCGTCCACGAGCGCGATTAAATTAACGTGAAAAGTCGTCTGAAGCGAGGTATGCTTAAACAAACTGTTTAAAATTTTCTTCGGATAAGTGTCTCTTTTTAATTCAATGACGACGCGCACGCCGTCTTTGTTGGACTCGTCGCGCAAATCTTTTATCCCTTCTATTTTTTTGTCTTTTACCAAATCGGCGATTTTTTCCACCAGCTCCGCTTTGTTGACCTGATACGGTATTTCCGAAACGATGATTTTAGCGGCGCCGGCTTTGTCTTCCGTAATGTCCGCTTTGGCGCGCATCACAATCGCGCCTTTGCCCGTCGCGTACGCTTTTTTAATTTCGGACGCGTCGTAAATAATGCCGCCGGTCGGAAAATCCGGGCCTTTCACGAATTCCATCAGTTCATCAACGGACGCGTCCGGATGGTCAATTAAATAATTTATTCCCTGGCACAATTCGGTCAAATTATGCGGCGGAATGTTGGTCGCCATACCGACCGCAATCCCCAGCGCGCCGTTTAACAACAAATTCGGCAGTTTGGCCGGAAATACTACCGGCTCTTTTTGGCTGCCGTCGTAATTGGGAATAAAATCAACCGTATTTTTTTCCAAATCGCTTATCAGTTCTTCCGAAATCGCGGAGAGTTTCGCCTCGGTATAGCGCATCGCGGCCGCACTGTCGCCGTCCATGGAACCAAAGTTTCCCTGGCCTTTAACCAGCATGTAGCGCATGGAAAAATCCTGCGCCATGCGCACCATAGACTCGTACACGGCCGTATCGCCGTGCGGATGATATTTGCCCAAAACTTCACCGACGACGGTTGCTGATTTTCTGAACTTTCCGCCCGCTCTCAAGCCCAGCGACCACATGGCGTATAGAATCCGGCGATGCACCGGTTTCATCCCGTCGCGCACGTCAGGCAAAGCGCGCGCCACAATAACGGACATTGCGTAATCCAGATACGAACTGCGCATTTCAGTCGCAAGCGATGTCGGCGTTACTAAACCGTACTCGGTTTTTTGCGTTTCCTTTACCACCTGGCTCGGCAATGCCGGCTCGGCCGCCTGCCCTTTGCTCTCTTCTTGTTCTGGCTCTATTTTTTTAGGTTTTTCTTTTTTAGACATAGGCTATATAACTTTCAATTTTCAATCCCGAGAACTCGGGACAATTTTCAAACAATTTTCTTGGAAATTATTTAGAAATTAAAAATTAGAAATTAGAAATTTGATAATTATTTATTTTCGCTGGTGCTTGTCGCTTCCGCCAGTTTATCGTTTAAACTGAACAATAATTTTTCCAACTCAATCCGCTGTTCCATTTCGGCCGGCGCTTGTTTTTCTCCGGCAACCTGCTCCTGATTTTTTATGACATTGCCCAATTCATCCATATTCTTTCTGGTCTCGGCGATAATGTCTTTAAAATCAGCCGCGATGTCTCCGAGCTCCGCGTTAGAATTAACGGCTTCTTTGCTGATTGCCCGGACATTATTTTTAAAATTTATTACCCAGACGGTAATAATCACTACCATAAAAAACACCACTCCCGCCCACATCGCCAGCTTTTTTTCCCGCTCTAATTTGGCTTGATGCTCACTGGACAAAATAACCGGCGTTTCTTTGGTTCGTCTCGCTATTTTTTTGATTGTTCTCCTTTTTGTTGCCATATTTTTATTCCCCCTCGCCCTCTTGGGAGAGGGGGCAGGGGGTGAGGGCTATTTGAATATTACCAACTCCATCTCCTCTTGCGGCAAATCTTTTTTATTTACTTTCAGCTTATCTTCCGCGTATTGCGGCTTCATGCCGATTTCTTTAATGAATAACTCAACGCCATTCACGTCCAAATTTGAACCGGCTTGCTTGTAATGCATCGGGATTACCATCCGCGGCTCAATTTGGTTTATCACCTCTACCGCTTTTTTTGCGTCCAGCGTGTATTTGCCGCCAACCGGAATTAATAAAATGTCAGTTCCTTCCAGCTTTTCCACTTGCTTAGTGTCTAATATCTGTCCCAAATCGCCCAAATGCGTTATCACCGCGTCTTCCATGCTGATGCGGTAAATGATGTTGCCGCCCCGCTCGCGGCCTTCTTTGTCGTCGTGGAACGAGTCAATGCCTTGGATAAACACGTCTTTGACCTCGTACTCGCCGGCGGTATCAATCACATAAGGATTGCCGCGCACCGCCGATAGATTATTATGGTCCTTGTGCTGGTGGCTGACGGCAACAATATCCGCTTCCACGCTCGGAACTTTCAACCCGTAATCTTTGCCGAACGGATCAATAACGACATTTACGGCTTCGCCCTTGCCGTCTTTGCCGCTTAATTTAAAACAGGAATGGCCTAAATATTGGATGTACATATTTATCACTAATTAACACTAATTTAAAACGAATAAACACTAATCACGAATTCGTCCCGAGAACTCGGGATTCGTGATGACTTTGTGGCTATTCGTGGCTATCTTGAGTATAATTTCTCCGTCTCTTCGTCTTCACTTTCTTGATTTTTTTGTTTTAATGTTTTGATTCTTTCATGTTTTAATGGTTCTTCCTCCTCCGCCACCGGCGGCAATTCTTCTTCCGCATCTATTTCCAAATTTTCATCTATAATATTCCCCTCTTCGTCTTCATTTTCGCTTTCTTCAAATTCCTCGCTATCCTCCTCTATTTCTTTCTGCGTCTCTTCCTTGTCCTCCGAAGCTTCAGCGTAGGAGGATTCTCCCAAAACCTCTTCTACATTAAATCGTGATTCGGCGCGGTTATGCAAGGGCGCGCCCGCAGTCCCTATCTCGGCTACTTTAGCATATTGTTCCTTGCTAATCAAGATCTCCCGCGCCTTGGCTCCGTTGCCCGGACCGACTATGCCTCCCTCTTCCAATAAGTCAATTAAGCGCGCGGCGCGGGCGTAGCCGACGCGTAAACGGCGCTGCAAAAACGAAGTGGAGGCCTTGCCGGAATTAATCACGATTTCTTTGGCTTCTTCGTACAAATCATCGCCGTCTCCGTCGTTAAAGCCGGTTCCGGCAATCCCGCCCACTTTCTGCCGGCCGGTTATTTGTTCGTTATATTCCACCTCTCCGGCTTGGTCTTTGATGTAATTAATTATCCGCTTGATTTCATGGTCGTCAACATAGGCGCCTTGGATTCTTTTTGGCTTGGAAAGTTCTGCCGTCACAAACAGCATGTCGCCGCGGCCGAGCAGTTTTTCCGCGCCCTGCGAATCCAGTATCGTGCGCGAATCAATGGAGCTTGACACCGCAAACGCGATGCGCGCCGGAATGTTAGCTTTGATTAAACCGGTAATAACGTCAACTGACGGCCGCTGCGTCGCAAGTATCAAATGAATGCCGACCGCGCGCGCCATCTGCGACAGGCGGATTATCGCTCCTTCCACGTCGCGCGCCGCGGTAACCATTAAATCAGCCAATTCGTCAATAATAAATATTATCGCCGGCATCCGTTCTTTCGCCGTCGCGTTATAACTGTCAATATTGCGCTTGCCCGCGGCGGCTAAAACGTCAAAACGCCGGTCCATTTCGTTTAAGCACCATTTCAGCGCGTTAATCGTTTTTGGCACGTCGGTAATAACCGGTGTCAATAAATACGGGATGCCGTTATAAACCGGAAATTCCACGCGTTTGGGGTCAACTAAAATAAACTTTAGATCATCCGGATTGTTTTGATAAAGCAAACTAACAATAATTGAATTCAAACAAACGGACTTTCCCGAACCGGTCGCGCCGGCAACGAGCAGGTGCGGCATCTTGGCCAAATTCGCGAGCCACGCTTGCCCGGCCACGTCTTTTCCTAAAGAAATCATGGTATTATATTTGCGCTCGCGGAATTCGCGCGTATCCAAAATTTCCCGTAAACCCACGCGGGCGATAACGCGGTTGGGCACCTCTACGCCGACTAATGATTTTCCCGGAATCGGCGCTTCAATGCGAATCGGATGCGTCGCGAGCGCCAGCGCCAAATCATTGCTCAAGGTAGTGATGCGCGTTAATTTTATGCCTTCGGCCGGCTTAAAAGTATACTGCGTAACCGTCGGCCCGACGCTGATTTCTCCCATTTCCACCGGAATGCCAAAATTTTCCAAGGTGCGTTTGATAACTTCGTTGGATATTTTTATGTCCGCGCCGGAAGGCCGGCCTACTTTATCGCTTAACAAATCAAGCGGCAAATTTATTCTGATGTTACTGCGGCTTAACCGCGTCGGCCGTTCTTCTTCGCGCGCGAGTTCCAGTTGTCTGAGAGTACCGTTTGCCTCCGCTACTTTATGCGAATTGAAATCCGCCCCCTCTTTGTTTTCGGAAAACTCCATTTCTTCTTCCGCAATCAATTCCTCCATTCCCTCGTCTTCCTCGCCTTCCTCGCCAGCGCTTTGCCGGCCGCGCATTTTATTAAACAACCAATAAAAAGGGGCGAATAAGCGCCCAAAAAATCCGCTCTCGCCGAAGATGCCGGAAATGGAAGTGTCAAAAATTAAAACGAGCGAAATAGCCAATAAACAAAATAATACCAGCAACGACGCCCAAAAACCTATCACGCTCACAAAAATTTTGGCTAAAAACAAACCAACATAGCCGCCCCCTTTGCCCGCCGTTACGGCCGCTTCCGGGTTAGCTTGAAAAAAAATGTGCAGAAGCGACTGAAAACTTAGCAGGAAAAAAAACAGGCCTACATAAATATAGCCGTGTACCCATTCTTTGGCTTCGTTGTATAATAAAAAGGCAAAGCCCAAAATTAACGCCGGAAAAATAATCCGGCCCCAGCCGAACAACGCTATCAGCCCGGAATTAACGTATTCTCCTAAAAATCCGGCTAAACTGAACAAACTTAACAAGCTCACGCCGCCCAAAGCGACTAGAAAAATAATAAAAATGCTTTTTTTCACCTCCGGACTTAAATTAAAAGCCGAAGCCGCGTTCAAGCGGTCATAATGGCGCGTATATTTTCGTTTTTTTCTGTTAAACATTATACGAAAAAATAACCACTAAAGCGTGATTTATCTACATCCTAACTATATCAAATTTTAGGGAAAAATAAAAGCCGCGAATTAGATCACGAAAAATCTGACCCAAGATCATTTCGTTAGCTCATTTAAAATCTAACCATAGTGTGGAATAATTGCCTGTCTAAGCAACTAAC
>PFAS01000039.1:0-14778 GCA_002778635.1 Candidatus Falkowbacteria bacterium CG10_big_fil_rev_8_21_14_0_10_43_11
ATGCGCCCCCAGCCCTCAAGCGGCGTGGTTTTTATTTCCACGAGCGGAATGCCCGCCATCATGTTCACTTCGGTTTTTAAAATTTTTGTGCCCAATAAATCCGCGGCGTATTTGAAAGTCAAATGGTTTTCCTCGCAAAAATCAATAATTTTCAAAACATCGGCTTTGCTTAAATTTGGGTCGGCCTGGATGATTTCATCAAGCTTATGCAATCGCGTAAGCGCGCTTAAATCTTCAACTGCGGCCGCGTCAAAATATTTAAATTTTCTGGCAATGGCATATCCTAACGCTTTGTTGGCGCTGAAAGCTTTTATCATTCTCTCGGTTGTCAAAGAATTACCGATGATCGCGACCTGATGGATGCCGACGCCTTGGCGGTAAAAATAACGTTGTAATTTGCGGATGATAACTCGCGCGCCGGCGACGAAAAAAATGGACAAAAGCCAACCCGTAAGCAATATAAAGCGCGAGGAAAAAAGCTCGCGCTGAAAAAACATCAAAATTATAATCGCGACAAAACCGGTGGAAGAAGCTAAAATCACGCGGTAAAGTTCGTTGCTGATGCGGTCAAAGCCGTTGATGGCGTATAGTCCGGCAAAAGCAAAAATTATCAGCCAAAAAGTCGCTAAATAAAAAACAACCGCCAGATAAGATTCAAACGGCAGAGAAAAAATAACCGGCCGGATGCCGGCCGTAAATTCCGCGAAACGCAATTGATAAGCGGAAATTGCCGCGAGCACTATCATCAAAAAATCCAACGGCACCAGTAAAAATGTGAATATTAATTCCGATTTCTTCATAGTTCAAGAGAGATTTTAAAAATTTGAGCGCAGTAATTTTAGGGCAAACTATAAGCCGGATTCTGTTCCCGCCCTGCAGTCTTGCAAGATGGGAGGCAATCATTTATCTAGTCCCGAGATTGCTCCCGGAATCAAGCGGCACTTCCCGCAATACTGCGGGACACGGCCTTGCATCAGTTAGGGTTTACCATCGTTCGCTGTCGCCAGCGAGGAAAATATGTAGCTTACGTTGTAAGGATATCCCTAATACAACTTAAGCATCATACAACTTTTCACCTTTTGCCAATGCTCCGCAATGCAACTTTCAATAATCTTTCTTTTATTGAAAATTGAAAATTCCATTGCGAAGCAATGACTAGTATTGTCTCTGTGGCACTTTCCCTTGGATTGCTCCAGGTGGACGTTATCCACTAACCTTTTATGATGTCCGGACTTTCCTCCCCGGCATGTGCCGGGACGATTGCCCGTTTGCCCTAAAATTACTGCGTTAAAAAGTGCAAACCCCATATAATAAAGCGGCTTAATGGGGTAAACTACTTAAAAATAGTAGCATTTTAAGGAAAAAAAGTCAACGGCGGCGTTATAAAAAACGGCTTACCGTAATAAGCCGCTTGTTTAGAATCTTTCCTTCTCCCTTATCATCATCCTAAATAAAGTCGGGATAATAAACAAAGTTAAAAAAGACGATAAAGTCAAACCAAAAATCACGGCGCTGCCGAGTGCGGTCCAGGTTGCCTCCGACAAAGTTACCGGAATTAAACCCAAAATCGTACAGATGGAAGTAATAAAAATCGCTTCCAAACGCGACTTGCCCGCGTCGATGATTGCCTCTTCAAAAGGAATGCCAAATTTAATGTTGAGATTAATTTTATCAATCAAAATAATCGCGTTTTTTACCACAATGCCAAACAGCGCGAGCAAACCGATAAGGCCTGGAAAACTCAACGAGATACGGAAAATAGCCAGGCCAAAAAATACGCCGATCAGTGCTAAAGGAATTGTTAATAATACTATCAGGGCTTTTTTAAAAGAATTAAACTGGATGATGAGCGTAGAAATAATCAGAATGCCAGCCAGCACCATCGCGGTTAAAATTGAATAAACCGACTCTTGATTTTGTTCGTTTTCACCGCCATAGATTATAGAATAACCTTCGGGTATTTTATAATCTTTGATTTTTTGCTTGAATTCAGCTAACACCGCGTTCGGCCGGGTCGTGCCTTCCACGCCGGAAGACAGCAGCACGGCGCGTTTTTGGTCAATGCGCGTAATGGCGTCAACCGAGGGCTGAAGTTCAATTTTGGCCACATCTTTCAAGAAAACCGAGTTGCCCAGCCGGTTCACCACTTGCAAATTTTGGATGCTTTCTAAATTTGGGATGGTTTTAGGGTCAAAACGCGCGGTTATTTTTATTTCTTTGCCGCCCGCAATTACTTTTGACACCTCCGTGCCGGTAATCGCCAGCCGCAACACGCTGCCCACTTGAGCCGCGTTTAAATTATTCAATTCCAGCGCGACCGGGTTCAAATTAAAGGTATATTCCGCCGGCGCGTCTTTAAGGGAAATAACCGGAGTCGCCACGCCTTTAACGGAAGCGAGCACTAACTTTAAATCATGGCTAATTTTATCAAGTTGCTGCAAATCTTCACCGGTAATTCTCGCTTCAAACGCCGAACCCGAGGGCGGGCCGCCGCGCGGAGATTCCACGACGATAGTCGCGTTGCCGATTGTTTTGACGTCTTCGCTTATCCGCGTAGCTAAATCATAGGAAGTGATATCGCGCTCTTTAGCGTCAACTAAACGCAAAGTAATGCCGGCCAGGTGGGACGTGTCAGTCAAAGAGCCGCCGCCAATTGAATTTAAAGACGACCCACCGCGGCCGACCACAGTGGAAAAATTATCAATGGCTTTGTATTTTAATAATTTTTCTTCCACCTGCCGGACGATTTTGTCCGCTTCTCCAATTCTTAAACCAATCGGCGCCTGCACGGAAATAGTGATGTAATCTTCGTTGGACGCGGGAAAAAATTCAGTCGGGACAATGCCGGTAACTAAAAACGAAACGGCCACGGCAAATAAAATTAACGCCGCAGCAATGGTCAAGCGCCGGTTGTTTTTGGTTGATAAAATTGCCCGCAAAGCTTTTTCGTAATACGGCAGAATTTTGTTAAAATGAATTACGCCGTGAATGGCGCGGCTAAAAAAATTATCGTCTTCATGCGTTCCTTGTTCGCGTAATTTCTTTTTTATCAGTTCGTCGTCCTCTGCTTCCGCCTCCATCAGCTGCTTGTTACCGGTTAAAACATCGCGGCCGCCGCGAAAATACCAACGGATTAAAATAACCACCGCGACTAAGAGCGCTGCCGCGAGGTAAGCGTACCATGAGCCTAAAACAGCGGAATAAACGCCGCCGGCAATCAAACCGATGATAATTAGCCAAAAAAATTTGCGCGTTAAGCGAATCCGTTCTAATACCGCCGCAAGCGGATGATTGACCATTAAAGCGATTAATAAAGAAGCGATTAAAGTTACGGACACGGTTATGGGAACGGATTTAATAAATTCGCCCATGATGCCGGTAGACAAAAGCATCGGCAAAAACGCCCAAACGGTTGTCAGCGTAGTGGTCGTTAAGACTACTTTAAAATCATTCAGCACTAAAAGCACCGCTTCTTCCGGAGTATATTTGCCGGTGCGCAAATATTGTTTGGTCGCGGACACTACCACAATCGCGTCGTCAACCAATAAACCAAGCGAAAGCAGCAAAGAAAAAACTGACAAAAAGTTTAAAGTAAGCCCGGCATAATCCATCACGCCAAAAGTGACAAAGAAAGTTAAAGGCACGGCAAGACCGGCGACAAAAGCCTCTTTTAAGCCGACCAGCAAAAATAAAATGCCGCCGACTAAAATAATAGTCAGGATAAAATCATGCGTTAATTGGTCAAACTGCTTGCCGATAATTTCCGCCATGTCAATATTGACGTGGTAATTGATGCCGGGCGGAAATTTTTTTAACAAACCGTTAATAGCGGCTTTGCTTTCCTCAATGGTAGTAATAATATTGCCGCCGGTTTTTTTCACAATGGACAAATTAATGGCGTCAGTGGGAGTTTGGCCGGCTCCGGATTGGCGGGAGTAAGTTGTTTTTTTAATTGTTTTTTCCAAAACGGCGGCAACGTCTTTTAAGTAAATTAAACTGCCGCTGTCGCCGTGCGTAATTGGGATGTTAGCGATAGCGGCGGCGGAAAAAACCCGCGCGTCCGAGCGGATGGTATAATTAAATTTATCGCCGGTAAAAATACCGGCCGGTAGGGCTAAATTCGTCGCCTTGATTGCTTGATTGGCTAAATCCGGCGAGAGATGGTAAAAAATTAATTTCTGCGGGTCGTAAGCGACTTCGTATTCTATTTCATCGCCGCCGGACACCAATACTTCGCGCACGCCCGAAATTTTTTCCAATTCATCCGCGATATCGTCGGCATAGCGGCGCATGGTTAAGCCATCGTAAGGACCGGACAAACTGACGGTCCAAATCGGCTGGTCGTCTAAAGAAATTTCTTTGACTTGCGGCTCCTGCGCGTCGGTCGGCAAGTCATTTTTGAGCGAAGAAACTTTATCGCGCAATTTGCGGATGGAATCCTCCAAATCCCGCTTGGCTTCAAATTCAACCGTAATCGCCGAAATTGAATTAGCCGAATTAGAGGTTATTTTTTTAATGCCTTTGACGCTGGAAATGCCGGTTTCTAATTTTTTAGTGACCAGTTCTTCCATATCTGCCGGCGACACGCCCGGGTACACGGTGGCCACGACCGCGATCGGAATTTTTACCTCCGGGTTTGATTCGCGCGGTAATTTGGCAAAAGAGTAAACTCCCCAGGCGGAAATTAAAATAATCAATAAAATAACCACGCGAAAATTGCTGACAAAAAAATTAAGCCAGGTTTTGCGCAAAGCCGGATTAAACTCCAGTTTGGCGAGATATTTGGAGTCAGAGGAAAGCTGCTCTCTTTTATTTCCAATATTATCTAATGGCATAATCTTTATAATTTCTAATTATTCTAATTACTAATTGACCTAATCAATGCCTAATTTTTAAATAACCAATGACTAATAATTTTTAGACATTAGGTATTATACCATTGGGCATTGATTAGAAATTAGGTTAATTAGAAATTAGAAATTTAATAACTTCTCATTTTATGATTTCTGTCACATTCCCCTCCTCCAGTTCTTTATTCCCTTCCACGATAACCTCATCCCCATTTTTTAATCCATTTCTAACTTCAATTTTCTCTCCTTCCGTAATGCCTAATTCTACAGCAATTTTTGCCGCCTTGCCGTCTTTAACGATAAAAACGAATTTTTCGTTGGGGGTAATGGCTATCGCTTGCAGGGGAATAAAAAAATTATTGCTCGCCATCCCCTGTTCCCCGTTAACCGGAATTTTTACGTTAACAAAAGTTTCGGCAATTAACTTTTTGTCTTTATTATCATAGGTGATTTCCACGGTAACTTTTTTGGTCGTCGCGTCGGCGGACGGGTCAATACGAGTAATTATTCCTTCTAAATTATCATTAATCACCGCTTTTTGGCCTAAATTAAACTTATAAATATCTTCTGAAGAAATGCCAACAATAATTTTAACCGCGTTATTTTGGGAAATTTCCGCAAGTTTTTGTCCAGCTCGCACTTCACTGCCATGCTCAACTGATTTTTGGGTAATAACGCCGGAGATAGGCGCTTGTACTGATAAATCAGCGGTTTGCGTCTGAATAACATCAAGCTGGCCGCGCGCGTTGTCTAAAGCGGCTTTAGAACCGGCTAACGCCTGTTCCTTGCCTTTGCGCGCGCTCTCCATTGCGGCTATCGCCGTTTCATAGCCGGTCTGCGCCAAGGTAAGCTGGCTTTGAGCGATATTAACCGCGTTTTGCAAAGCGTCCAGCTGCTGTTTATTCGTTAAATCAACATTTTGCAAGCTGGCAAAAGTTCCTTGGGCCGCCGTTTGAGCATTGATAACGGTCGCACGGAGACCGGTAAACGCGCTTTTTTGCCCTATCAACGCTGAATCAGGAAAAAGCGAATTAGAAATGGTGTTATTTAAAACAATAATTACGGCATCGGTTAAATCTTTCGTCTGTGACAATAACTGTACGGCCGTTTGGAACCCCTCAACAATATTTTGGCTGTCAATGTTTTTTTGCGCCTGTCGTTCGTAGGCCGAGCGCAATAAAACATGTTTATTTTTTGCGTCAATAAGCGTTTGCGAATTTTTTACTCCTAATGTCAAATTAACGCCGGGCAGTTGGACGCTGTCTTTTTCCGCCGCTAAAATATAATTAATCTGATCCAAAGCGCTGTTGACCGCGTTTAAATAATTATGATAGGCGATCACCGCGTTATTTTTTATGTCTTTCTTACTTTTCTCCTGCAAATTTTGAGAGTTGGCTAAATTATCCTGAGCCGCTTGCAGGCCGATTTTGGCGCTCTCAACCGATTCCTGCGCCCGTTTTATTCCTAATTCCGCCTGCCAAATGTTTTCGTCCAGCATGCGCTGGTTTGAATCATGGCTTAATTGCATGTTGCTGACGCTTGTTTGGGCGTTATTTAAACTGGCCAAGAGCGTGCTGTCGTATAACGATGCCAAAACCTGCCCGGCGCTTACCGTATCGCCGGTTTTAAAATAAACGCCGCGGGCGGTGCCGTTAACCATCGCGACCGCGTCAACAACGCTGTCGGCTTTAACCGTGCCGACCGTTTCAATGTTTGCCTGCCCGTTGCCGTCAATGCCTAATGTCATTACTTTTACTTGTTTGGAGGCGTTAATAATTTTCTCACCTTGCACTTCTCCGTTATTTTTTAGGAAGTTTTGCGCGGCAAAAATTCCGCTGCCGATTAAAATAACGGCTAGCGGAACGATTAAAAACGAGCTTTTAAACCAGCGCTGTTTTTGTTTGGGTATTTGTTCTAAAAAATTCGCTGTTTCCATATTTTTATTTATTTTTTAGTATTTGCTATTTCACGGGATGAATTATTAAATCTTCCAAAGTGACGCTCTTTAAATAGTTTAAAAAATCATCGCGCAGGCGCATCATGAAATGCAGGAGCAATTTGCCGTCGCGGTGACGGCAAACTTCGCACATAAACGCTTTGGCCATTTTATCCTCTCCCGGTTTCATAACTTTAATAATTTGATGCAAGGTGATTTTTTCCGCCGACCGGGCTAAAAGAAAACCGCCGTTAGGACCAAAGCTCGCGCTCACTATTTTGCCGCGGCTTAAAGCCTGAAAAACTTTTTGCAAAAAAGAAACGGAAACTTTTTCCGCCTTGGCGATTTCGAAAATTTTAACGCTTCGCTATAGAAAAGGCGGCTTTGACAAAAGCCGTCCGCTAATTTGAAGACGAATAACCTTAAACCGCAAAAAATTCCCGCATTTTTTCGATTATTTCATTTTTTATCTCTAAAAAATTAGTTGCCGCAACATCACGGTTAACAGAAAATCCGCCGTTGCCTTCCCTGCCCCCGCCGCCCATGTAGCGGCAAAAAGGAACGGCGTCAAAATCGCTTTGCCGACCTCTAAAAAACAAGGCGGTATTTATGTTAAAAATTACCAAAAAGCCGTCTACTCCCGCTTCATCCGTTGCGTTTTGCCAGTCCCTTATGGTTTCTTTTTGATAAATCAGCCCGTCGCCAAAAGCAATTAAAAATTTTCTTTTCCCAATCGTAATAATTTCTTTGCTTTTGCGCATAGCGTCAGTGGCTTCTTTTTTGTCCATATCATATTCTTCTATGACTCGTTCCATCTCCCGGCCAAATGAACCATCCGCTCGCCATAACAAACAAGATGTATTTTGCAATTTTTTCCCGTCAAATGTCCGGTTAAAAGTCCGGCTGCTATAATCCCATCAGGGTCATCTCCGTGGGCAATAACGAAATATCTATCATCCATCGCCTTTATCCTTTCATTGTAAAGATCGTTAACTTTTCCAAGCTAGTCAATGTAGCATTTTACGGCAAAAAGTCAACCGCGCCTGTATAAATAAACGGCGGCGTCGCTATTGGTTGGCTTGTCAATCGCGTCCGGCGTCCAGCCGGGAACGGGAAAAACATAAGAAATTACCCGCGCGCCCGGCTTTAACTCTCGCTCCAGTTTTTCTTTCAGCCGTTTGTGAATTGGCTGCGGCATGCCAAAAAAATAAACCGCATCGGCGCTTGCTAAATCTTCTTTAAATAAATTTTTCCATTTAAACTCGGCGTTTTTCGTTCCGTTAAAAAACCGTCGGCATTGGCAAATAAAATACAGCGGCAGCGCGAGTTCAAGACCGACCGCTTTTATTTTAAAATTTTTCGCGGCGTAAAGTACCGTTTTGCCGTTGCCGCAGCCCAAATCGTAAAAAATCTCGCCGTTCTTTAAATCGGCTGCCTTAAAAATTCTAGCCAAATCTTTACTCCAGCACGGCACCCACGGCGCGAAAGAAAATCCGGCAAAAGCCAAAGAAAATAGCGAGCTAAAAATAATGGCAAATAATAATAGCAACCAAAACATATTAATCTGCTAATTAAGCAATACTGGCATTAATTTTAGCATGAGTTAAAAGATAAAACCACCCTGCCGTTAATATTTTAATTTATGACGCGGGTTTATGAATTTGTTATTTTTGTCCCAATATGCCATAATATTGGCTATGGATTATGCTAGCCGCCAGCAACAATTTATGGAATTCTACCCCGCTGAGCCCGCTTTCCGTTGGGCGCAAATTGAACGCGGTTTTTTTAATCCAAAATTTTCCGGCTGGAATGACGTTTTAAATTTGTCCAAAGCGATGCGGCAAAATTTGGCGGACAACATTCCTTGGATTTCCGCTAAACTTTCTAATTTGCAAAAGGATAAAGCGGGCGATGTTTTTAAGGCCGCGCTGGAATTAGCGGACGGGCAAAAAATAGAAACCGTGCTGATGAAAAACAAACGCGGGCAATGGAGCGTCTGCGCGTCTTCGCAAGCCGGCTGCGCCATGGAATGCGGTTTTTGCGCGACCGGTAAAATGGGACTGGCGCGCAATTTAACGAGCGACGAAATCGCCGACCAGCTTCGTTTTTGGCTTTACTGGCTGCGCGAAAATAAAACCGGCGCCGAGCGCGTTTCCAACATTGTGATTATGGGCATGGGCGAGCCGCTGGCTAATTACGACAACCTCAAAACGGCGTTAAAAACATGGCTGCGTTATACCGACATCGGCGCGACGCATATTACGGTTTCTACCGTCGGACTGTTGCCGCAACTGGAGCAGCTGCTTAACGACCAAAATTGGCCGCCGGTGCGCCTCGCGGTTTCTTTGCATGCCGTTGACCAAAAACTGCGCGAGCAAATTATTCCCAGCACCGCGCCGGATTTTTTTATCAAGCTGGCTGATTGGGCAAAACGCTATTTTAAAAAATACGGCAACCGCAGGCATCATCTGACTTTTGAATATTTACTGTTGCAAAACATCAATGACCGGCCGCAGGACGCCAAACTATTAGCTGATTATGTTAATAAAATCGGCCGCGTTAAAATTAATTTAATCCCCTACAACAAAACTAGCGCCCGACTGGGGCGCAGCGCTGACGAGCAAATGGAGCAATTTTTGGCAATGCTGGAAAAAAACGGGACAGTAGTTACTATCCGCCGCAGTTTGGGCGAGGACATTTCCGCCGCGTGCGGACAGTTGGCGAATAAAAGTTGAAATTGTATTAAATCAAATTACAACAATATAAAAAATCCCTACAGTTTATTGCTGTGGGGATTTGATAAAAACTTATTTATTCATATTTTTATATGTGGCTGCGGGACGTGGATTCGAACCACGATACCAGCGTCCAGAGCGCCGTGTCCTACCTTTAGACGATCCCGCAAAATATTATATTTTACCGGCGTGTAACTTTCGATGACAATTAGAACAGATTACTCTACATTTTTTTAATTCTTTTCTAATTCGCTCTTTTCCCCATCACCAACTTCCTGTGTTGATACGCGAGTTGTTTTTTTCTATTGGCGTATGGCGTGCTTTCATTTTGGCAGGTATTGAACAAAATGTAAATATCAGAACCTGATTAATCAAACTTGATATGCAAAAACAAATTGATATTATAATTTTCTTTTACCTTATTGCACCACTTTTCCCCCAAACATCTTTAAAATCGTATCCATGCCGTCAGACGGAACCTGACTGTTTTCTTTTTTATCATTTGCCGACGCTTCCGTCAACTGGCTGCCGCCATTGATTACTGAAATTTCTTCCGCTCCATTGACGCTGCCGGCAATAATTAAATTTTCATCCAAAAGCGCGGAAAAATTTATCGGCCGGTTAAAAATTTCCTGCATCGCTTGCGCCAGCACTTGCCTGATCGCCGGCTGTTCAATCCGTTCTTTGTGAAATTTATATTTAAATACCAAACAAATTCCTCCGTTCACCTCTCGGGGCTCGCATATTTTTAAAATAAAAGACAAGGAATGATTGTATTTTTTTATGTGCAGTAAAAGTTCGTTCCATTTGGATTTTACTTCCGCCAATTTGACGGCTGGCAATGCTTGCCCGTTTTGAACGGTTTGGCTTGGCGTGTTAGCCGCCGGCGCGTTTTTGGCAGTTTTTGCCGTAAAAGACTGATTATAAGCCGATCCGGCTTGAGCGGCGGCGCAAAGCTTGATAATGGCTATTTCTAAAGGCAACTGGCTGATAAAACTCGTTTTTAAATCAATTTGCGCCGCGATAAAACCGTTGATTATTTCTACCAAGCGCTCAATAGTTAATTCCGCGATTATCGGCCGAAGCCGCTCTTCCACCGTCTGGCCAAAATCTTGCGCGTATTTTTCCGCCAAATTTTGGCTGATTTTTCCCAGCATCATCCGGCGCAAAATTTCAATCAAATCCAAACTAAACTGTTTTAAATCAACCCCGTCGTCAACGAGGCGGTTAATCAGCAAAATCGCTTGCGCGCCGTCTTTTTTGGAAACAAAATTTATCAAATCAACCAAAGAATTAATGTTTGAACGCGGGATGACCAAGTCCGCTTTCTCCCGCGTTACGAGCGCGCCGCTGATGGAAAAAACTTGATTTAACAAACTTTCCGCGTCGCGCATGTGGCCTTCGCTGTGGCGCGCGATGGTTTCCAAAATGCCCGGTTCAACTTTTATTTCTTCTTTGCCCGCGATGTAATTAAGTTTTTGAACGATGTCGGAAACGCTGATGCGCTTAAAATCAAAGCGCTGACAGCGGGAAATAATGGTCGCGGGCAATTTATGCGCTTCGGTCGTGCATAGAATAAAAACCACGCGCTCCGGCGGCTCTTCCAAAGTTTTTAAAAGCGCGTTAAAAGCGGAAATGGACAGCATGTGCACTTCATCAATGATAAACACCCGATATTTTCCCGGGGTAATGGAAATGCGCGCGCTCGCAATAATGTTTTCGCGCACGTTTTCCACGCCGGTATGCGAGGCGGCGTCGATTTCGCTGATGTCCAGACTGGTTCCCTGTTTTATCCGTTCGCAAGTCGCGCAAATACAACAGGGTTCCGATTCGCCCGCCTGCCTTTGCTCGCAATTCAGCGCTTTGGCAAAAACGCGCGCTACGGTCGTTTTTCCGGTGCCGCGCGGCCCGCAAAACAAATAGGCGTGAGACACTTGACCAGTTTCCAATTCATTCTGCAAAGTTATCTTAATGTGGTTCTGGTTGACCACTTCCGCAAAATTATTCGGCCGGTATTTTTGGTAAAAAGTAGACATACGATTTAGTCAAAAGTCTATAAAGTCTTTAAAGTCCGTAAAGCAGGACAACATTATTATACTCAAGGAAGATAAAAAAAACAAGCTATAGTTATAAATACATAAAGCGCGCTCTTAGCGCGCTTTACTTTATAACTTTTTAATTTTTTACTTTATAACTTATTGATTATATTTTCCACTGCCGCCCAGTTGCTTTCACCGTATTTGGGGACCAAAATAACCGCTTCGTCGTCCGGCCGGCCTTTGAAATAAGTGACGCTCGCGGTTAAAATGCGCCAACGCTTGTCGCCCTGCTCCACAAAATACTCGCCGTTGTTATTAAGGCATAAACTGCCGATTACCCGTTCCCGCTCGATTGGACCGATTTGCTTATAAATAAATTTGCCGTTGGCGCCGATGGTCAGTTTTAAAATATCGCCTTCCACAAGTTTGGATTTGGAAGCGTAATTGGGCGGGATGCTGTATTGCTTGCCGTCCGGACCGATCATGTGCTGGCCGTTAAACACTCCTTCCAGCACTTTTTCGCCGGCCTCGTTTATTTCCCCTTCCCCATCTTCAGCCGGAGCGGCAAATTGCTCTATGCCCGCCGCGCCTTCGTCTTCGCTTAAATTTCCGTTTAATAATTCTTCCAGACGCCGGCTGTTTTCTTTAATGTTATTGATTAACTTCTGAACAAACGCCAATTTTTGTTTGGAAATAACCACTACTTCCCGCGATTCTTTTAATTTATCGTCCATAATTTCCGTTTGAAACGATTTTTCCCGCTCCGCTGCCGACGACTTTTCCTCTTCCCTTATTTTATCCGCTAATTGGAAAAGTAATCCGTTATTATCTTCGGCCGCCTCTGGCGCTTCCTCGGCTATTATTTCTTCCGCCGCCGCGTTTTCCGGCGCCGGCCAAGAATTTTCTTCTTCCGTTGAAATTATTTCTTTGAGCGCGTCGGCCATGGCGGATTGATTGACGCCCGCCAATTCTTCCGGCTCTTTATTTTCTTTAACCGGTTCGCTTAAATGAATCGGCTCGCCGTCCGGCCACGCCACTCTTGCTTTTTCCTCAACATTAACCTCATAAAAAACTTGATTTTTGTTTTCCATAAATTTTTTTAAGTTTTATTTTCATTTTTTATTAATCAATACTCCCCAAAAGCTATCGCGCTTTAAGTCGCTTGCCACCTGCCAGCCGGAAGCGCCCCGAATTTCTTCAGGTTGCGCCCAAACAATTTCCATATTGGCCGGCAATTTTAAAATACTCGTAAAATCAGTCGCGACGCTACCGGCTTGCTTTTGCGCCAACAGCGAATAAGTAATAATATCGTCTTTTTTGATTATTCCCCGATCTTGAATTTTATTTAATTTAAAAGGCAATTTATATTTTAACCTGACGGTAGCGGTTTGCCCCGGGTCAACTTGCGTCCAGTTGGCAAAAACCGTTTTGTTGAATTCATTGTAAATCTTAACGCCGGAAATTTCGTCGGTTTTGGCGATGTTTTCAACGACATAAACGTCAGGATCAATTTCCGCTCCAGCGGCCGGCGGATCAAAATAAATTTTTTCCGGCGCGGACCAGCCGCTCGTTTCCATCAGTTCGCTGCCCAGCGGCGCGTAAACGCGCAGATAGTTGACGTTGCGCACGCCGGAAAACGGCTCCCCTCTGACGCCGGCATGTTCGCGAGTAATTATTACCGTATCAATAATTGAGCCGTCCGGCGTCACTTCCGCCAAATGTTCAATTTTTTGCTTAATCTTGCGGTCGCTTTTTCCGCCGGCAATGTTCGTGTTTATTACCGCCAGATAGTCGCAGTCGGTGTCCTTTAGATTGCCGCTCCAGCCCGCTTGGTCGACAAACCGCTGCAATTCCTCGTTATTAAAATTTAACAGCAAATGTTTTTCCGTTATCGCCCGTTCGGCCGTTTTAAGCAAAGCAAAAAAATTATTTTCCGTCAAACGCGCGGGCAATTCGGCTAAAATTTTGTCAGCCAAATCGCGGATGATCATTTTCGGCTTATTGGTGTCTTTGCGCTCGGCTTGCGCCTGAACTATGTCGTAAAAATTCTCGCTGCCGATAACCGCTCCGTATTCGCGGCTTAAGTCAACCGGCCCGACGACTGCCAACAGCTCTTCAAAAAAAGTCGGGTCAATCGCAATTACCCCGTCAACCGTTGACCCCCAGCCGTTCTCAAAAAACCAGGCGATTTTTTTGGCTGACGCCGGCCAATCCGGCCACCAATTGGCGTCTTGAAACTCCCACAGCGAATTTATCAGGTGCAGCGGCTCGGGAGAAGCCACGCGCTTATGCAGGCCGCCTTGCAAGTCATAACTGCCGCCGCCCGGCACTTCTAATTTTTTAATTTCCCCGCGGCGGAAATCAACCAGCGCAAAACTGCCGATAAACCCGCCGGAAGCGCGCATCTCGGCGTTGTTTTGAAAAATCAGCAGATACCGCGCGTCCATTTTTTCGCCTAAAAAAACCGGCAATATTTCGCTTAAAGCGGTTAATTCGCTTAAACCAGTTTTGATCAAACCGACCCGTTCCTGCAGCGTTTGCAATTGCTCCGCTATTTGCCCCTTGCCTTCCATGTCTAAAGACGCTACCGCCGCTAAATCAATGCTTTTAATCTCTTGTTCAAATGCGTCCATTTCTCCAAGCGCCTGGCGGCAATACTCGGAAAAAAAGCGAATTCGCTCAGTCAATGGCGCCGCGCTTTCTTTGCCCAGCTGCAAACTATCCAAGCTAAGCGATAAATATTCGCCTATTTTGGACGCCCTGCGGCCGGAGGCGATTAGCGCCTGCCCGGCAGCGGCTAATTTGATTTGTTTGTTTGGCAAAATATTCGCCACCTTTATCAAATCCGAATATTTTAATAAAGTTGATTGCGCCTGCGAAAAATTATCGGCCGCGTCTGAAAAATAACCGGCGGCGCCGGTAAAATTAAGCTGTCCGCCCGCAGAGAGCGCCTGTCGCAAATTACCCGCCGCTTCTTCGCTTTCGCCCAGCACCCGTCCGCGGACGTTTTGAAAAATATCCAGATAACCCAAAAGTTTTAAGGGGAAAATCAAAATAACGGCAAAAATCGCGAAACCCAGCAATTGCCTTTGCCAAGTTAACGGCGGCAAAAATTTCAGCGCCGGCCAGTTTTCGCGTTTTTGAAAAAAATCAATCCAGCCGCTGATTATTTTGTTTTGTTTATCTTTAAAACTGCCGGCTTTATTTTTAGCGGTTTT
>PFAS01000039.1:14794-18682 GCA_002778635.1 Candidatus Falkowbacteria bacterium CG10_big_fil_rev_8_21_14_0_10_43_11
AGGGCGTTAACCGCCGATTCGCTAAAAATTAAAAATAATTTTTTTGTTGCCTTCGGCGCGCGCCAAATTTTCGTCCCGCAAAACGCGCTTGCTTGCGATGCGGCCGCCAAAAAAATTTTAATAAAATTAATTGATTTATTTGCAATAAAAGAACGCCGCAAAATTCGCGCGCCGGCGGCTAAATTTTTCCCGACAAAACGGCTGACGGAAAATAAAATTTTGGTTAATGCCTTAAACGCGCGCCAAACGGAAAAACCGGCTAGCGTTAAAATATTAAAAATCAAAATTTCATCCAAAATCGCCCGATGTTTATTATAAAAACCGGTTAAATACGCGGCGCTTCCGGCGCTTGCGCCTTTAACCGAAGCCAATCCTTGCCACAAAACGCCGACTGGCGTTACGATTGCGCGGGGATAGCTGGAAATGGTTTTAATCACCTCTTTTCTTTGCGCGGGCAGAGATTTAATTAAGTTTGGCAACTTTTTCAAATCTTCCATTGGTGAACTTTTGGCCGTTTGTTTTTGCCGCTCTTCCCAGATTTTTTTTAAATTAACTAAATAAGGCGAACGCGCCTCATCCCGCCGCACCAAAAGAACATTTGTCTTTTTGCTTATTGGTTGTTCAGGTTCATTTTTAAACTCTGACCGTGCGGCACATTCTTCCGTTTTTCCGCTTTCTTTAAAAATAACTGGCGCTTTATTTTTTAACTCTTTTGCGTTATTACTTTTAATTTTTAACTTTCTACTTTCAACTTGTTCTTCCATATTTAAAATGGCCTCTATTTCGGCGATAGCGGCTGTTTGTTCGTCTGGCTTTTTTAATTTGAGTTTTGTCTTAGTTAAAGCTGTCTTTTTTCTGCGTAGCATGGGGGAAAAAAATTAGTCAAAAGTTTATAAAGTCCTTAAAGTCCATAAAGTCATAAAAATAAAATTTTCCTTGACTTTACGGACTTTTTACTTTACGGACTTTATAGACTAACTGATTATTAACATCTGAAGTTATTATACCACAAAACTAATAAACAAGAGAACTAAAAAAACAGTCCCGAGTACTCGGGACTGTTTTTTATTATTTATTATTTTACTCGCTAAACTCCCCTACTTGAATCTTCCTTAAATCGTCGTTTTTGATGCCGAGCGACAAGAAGCGCATCACGTTATAAGCAGTGTTCCCGTCGCCCAAATAGTAGCGTTTGCCGTCTGTCGGGTTGATATACCAGGCCTCGCCGTGGGATTCAACCTGTAGCGCGATTCTACCTTTTAACCTGTTAATTAAACTTTGGTTATAACTGAATTTTTCTTTGCTCGTTGGTTTATAGCCGGATAATATTTCTGATTTGTCGTCATAACCGTCACCGTCAGTATCCGCTTTATTGGGGTCAGTGCCAAGCGCTGTTTCTAAATTATCCGGAATGCCGTCATTATCCGTATCTTTGAGAGTATAAATTTTATCCTGAATGCCGATTGGGATAGTTTCCAAATCTTTATTAGTGATGCCTAACCCCAAAGCACGCATGATATCGTAGGCGGCGAGTCCGTCTTGCATATAGAATTTATTCTCTGAATTCGGGTCAACGTACCAGGCCTCGCCGTTAGCTTCGGTTTGTAGCAGAATTCTGCCCTTAACGCGTTTGGACAGGACATTATCAATTTTAGTGACTAATCTTTTTTCCATGTCAATTACTTTCTGTGATAATTCGGAAATGGTGCGCTGAAGCTTTAAAATAAGACTATCCACGGACTTGCCTGTTTGATCGCCGGCAGTATCTTTCTGACCTGGCGAAACATCTTGAGGTTGATTTGATTGTTTGATCGCTTCGCTCTTATTCTTATCTGTTTTATTTATCCCTGTAGCAGAACCAATAGTAATTGTTTTATTGAAAGTATTGTTATTTTCATTTGACTCGTCAACAACATTAGCGGCATCAATAGTATAACCGATAGTAAATGTGCCCGTTTTTGGCGTTTCAAAACAAGTAACCCATAAATTTTCACTTTCTCCGGGTGCCAATTCGTGGTTAAATACTGTGTTATTTTCATTATCAGTCACTTGAGTTTTTGTATCGTTAGTATAATAATACAACGGCAACGCTGATGGCCATGGGGATGTGCCGATAATTTTAAACAGAATTTTTGGAGAAACAACTACACCCTTATTTTTAATAGTAATATAAGGGCAAACCGAAGAACCTGGACTAATTGTGCTGATATTTTTTATTTCACTGTTATAAGAAAATTGAAGTTTTTCGATAACTAAATCCGGTTTCGCTGCTTGAGCTTCGCTTAAAGTAACGGTTTTTTTATTATTATTCTCATCTGATTCTGTTATCGTGCCGACGAAATTATCATAAGCGTTGCTGTCGGCGATTAAAGTAAAAAGCGTAAAAGTTATGCCGGATGTTGATCCGATTTGAAATTCACCTGATTTGGTTGCTCCTACCGCTAAATTTTGGCCGGGATCTAACCAATGTCCCCCGCCCTTCTCACTTTCTCGAGTGTCAAAATAGTATCGCATCCATGACGGACCAGTAGCTGCTAAATTGCCGATATTTTTTATAGTATAATTAACGACTAAGGTGCTAGGATTTGTCTCCCATTTTTTTATGCTTAACGAACTGACCATCAAATCCGGCTTATTGGCTGACGCAGTAATAGTAAGTGAAATTTCCTTTGTATTGTTATTTTCATTCAGTTCGTCAATAACATTCCCTGAATCAACGCGGTAATTGAGTTTGTATGAGCCCGCCGTAGCCGGTGTAAAACAGAACATGTCAACATCTCGGCTTTGACCTGGAGCCAATGGCTGAATGGAATTATTATTAGACGTCTGATTCAAATCTTGTATTACTAAAAAAACATTAGGCGTGGTTGCGGTGCCAATGTTTTTTACAATAGCATAAGGGCATAAATTCTCTCCTATTGCCGCCGAAGTTCTCTCTATATACGAACCGCCGTTATTATAAAATACTATTTTTTCAATGGTTAAATCCGGCATTGCGCTTGACTTAATATCCGCTGTATAACTGTTATTATTTCTATCTGCTTCGTCTATTTCATTATACTCATCACCTATTTTATTTATAGTGGCCTTTATCGATGTGCTTTGCGTTGATGTATGAAAAGAAGACATATTAGTTGCTTCACTATTTGGTTTTATTGACCCATTACTGTCATCCCAAAATTTATACGGACCATACTTATTGCCATCTAATTCATACATTATATATATCGGCGGCCAAGCGTATCCCGCCCCTGTATTCTTAACTGTTACCATCGGCACTACCGCATATTGGTCTCCCGGCTGTTCTTTGGCGTCAATATTAGTAATTATTAAATCCGGCAATAGACTATTATCATTGGTGACGGTTACATCAGCGCTAATGCCATTATCCATCGTTCTTGTCATTTTATTTAAGCCGTTCGCGTCTGAAGCCGCAATATCATTAATCATATTAGCTATCTTTAAATTAAAAGTGGTAACGCTGGCATTAATGTTATATTTATTATTTGGAATTATAGTAGCTTTAATACTGAATACTTTTGAGGTTTTTTTTGGAATTACTACATTTAAACACGAGGAAACGCTACAATTCCTATAACTACCAAACATATACTTATTATTTGCCAATGACGAAGTTGTCTTTCCCACTTGCGCATTATCTACAAATACTTTGACGTCTTTTAGGTGTTTATATATATCAACGCCTAGATTTGAACTAAAAAAAATTTGATTTATAGTGATATCTAAATCGCCAGCCGCGGTTAATTTAAATCTCCCGATTTCCGCATCTTTAACCCCGCCGCCGTAGCTTTGAGTGATAAAACTTTTATCAACTTCTATTTGCAATGTACTTTGTTCCTCCGCTTTTATTTCTCTAATATTCACTAA
>PFAS01000051.1 GCA_002778635.1 Candidatus Falkowbacteria bacterium CG10_big_fil_rev_8_21_14_0_10_43_11
AAAATCGGTGTTGAAACTATGAAATGTAGCATAGTATATTTACGGAGTTATTAAATTATTTTATAGAAATTGTTACATTGCTACATTGTTAAATTGCTGTCAAAAATTTAAATTATAGCGTGGTTGGTTTGCTTGATTAGCAACAATGTGACAATTTGACAATGTAACAATTTATTCTATGGAAATCTATAACATTTTATTTGATCGCTTATTGTCGGAATCGGCCAAACGCCAAGCGTCAGATTTGCATTTGTCGGTTGGAAGCGTTCCGGTAATACGGCAAGGCGGAAGGCTGGTCAAGCTTGAAGGGGAAAAAATAATTGAGCAAGAAGTTTTGGCGCAGATAATCAAATCATTTTTGGAAGAAGAGGAGCAAAAAATTTTAGCGGCCCAAAAAGAATTAATTACGGTTAAGACGCTGGGCGGTCATTTCCGCTTTAAAATAAACATTTATTACCAAAAGAATTTGTTAGCCGCTTCTTTTCGTTTGATTTCCGAAGTGAAACGCGATTTGAATTCCCTTAATTTGCCGCCCGTAACGGCAAAATTATGCGGATTATTTTCCGGTTTGGTGGCGGTGGCCGGACCGTACAGCAGCGGCAAAACCACCACGATTGGCGCCATGCTTGAATTTATCAACCAACGGGAGCGCAAACGGATTTTAACGCTGGAACAGCCGATAGAAATGATAATCACGAGCAAAGAAAGTTTGGTGGAACAGCGTTTAATCGGCCGCGACGTAATGTCGCTTGCGGACGGTTTGCGCGCCTGCCAGCAGGAAGATGTGGATGTGCTGGCGATTTCCGACGCGGGAGAGCGGTTCGCGGAAGCGATTCCCTTGATTTTAGAAATTGCCTCCACTAATTGTTTGGTACTGTTGGAAGTAAACGCCGATACGGCCGTGCGCGTCATAGAAAAAATATTAAATTGCTACTCAACCGCCAAAGCGGAGCCGGCGCGAATGCTTTTGGCCGATATTTTGGAAGCCGTTATCGTCCAAAAAATATTGCCGAAAAACGGCGGCGGTTTGGCACTCGCGGCCGAAGTTCTAATCGGCAATTCGGCCGTTAAGTCGGTAATCAGAGAGGGAAAGTTAAAACAGCTGGAAACAATCATCCAGACTTCCGGCGAACAGGGAATGATCAGTATGACGCAGGTATTGGTAAATTTGGTGCGGGAGGGGCAAATAACCGGCGAAGACGCGCTGGCGAACGCGCCGCGCAAAGACGATTTTAGAATAATGCTAAAATAAAATTATGCCCATTTTTAAATATCAAGCCAAAGACATTAAAGGCGAAATTAAAGAGGGAATGATAGACGCCGCCAACGAGCAACTGGCGGCAGGAACATTAGCCGACCAAGGGCTGAAAGTCATTGAAATATACAGGAAAAAAGGCGCCGGTTTTGGCATGAACATAATTAATCGGATCAAAGCGAAAGACATCGTAATTTTTTCCCGCCAATTCTCCGTAATGATTTCCGCCAGCATTCCGGTCGTACAGGCTTTAAAGGTGCTAATAGACCAAACGGAAAACATTTCTTTAAAAATGATAGTGTCGGCAATCGCGGACGAGGTTAACGGCGGTTCAAAGTTGTCCGACGCGCTCGCCGCCCGGCCGAAAGTATTTTCCGAATTTTACATAAGCGTCGTGCGCGCCGGCGAAACCAGCGGCAAACTGGACGAAGTGCTGAATTATCTGGCCGATGAAATGGAAAAAGACTACGACATGATGCATAAAATCAAAGGGGCGATGATTTATCCGGTTTTTGTTTTGGCCGGCTTAGGCGGCGTGGGCGGGGTGATGGTCGTTTGGGTAGTGCCGAAATTAACCGCCGTTATCGCCGAATCCGGCGGCGAACTGCCGCTAGCGACTAAAATTTTAATGGGAGTGTCCGATATTGTCGCTAATTACTGGTGGATGGTGATTTTAGTCATTGCCGGTTTCGCCATGGTTTTTAGATATTACGGCCGCACGGCCGCTGGCCGCTGGCAAATTGATTATTTAAAATTAAAGCTGCCTATTTTTGGCTCCCTCTTCCAAAAAATAGCGTTGGTGCGCTTTACCCGCTCCCTGCAGACTTTAATTACCGGCGGGGTGGCGATTGCGAGCAGTTTAAAAATTGCCGCGGATGTAGTCGGCAACAGCGTTTACCGAGATTTGATTTTAAAAACAAAGGAGGCGGTAGAAGGCGGCAGTTCCATTTCCAGCGTTTTCAGCGCGAGCAACGAGGTTCCCAGTATGGTTTCGCAAATGCTTTCCGTTGGGGAAAAAACCGGAAAGATTGATATTATTTTGGAGCGCATAACTGATTTTTACTCGCGGGAAGTTTCCAATATGGTGGCCAATTTAGTCACTTTAATGGAGCCGCTGATAATGGTTTTTATGGGCGTTGGCGTTGGCATTATGGTCGCGGCGATTATTATGCCGATGTATAACATGGCGAATCAGTTTTGAGTTGTAAAGTTATAAAGTTTGAAAGTTAAAAAGGAGGTATTGTCATCCTGAGGAGGAGTCTGCGACGACGAAGGATCTATTGTAGCCACATTTCCACAAATAGATTCTTCGCCTTCGGCTCAGAATGACAAAGGTAGAGTAGTTTCTATAAATGACTAAGTAACCAACTAACTAAGTAACTAAATAACTATGCAAAATTTAAAAAAAAATAACTTCGGGTTTACTTTAATAGAATTGTTGGTAGTTATCAGCATTATCGGCGTTTTATCGTCAATGGTCGTCGTGTCGTTAAACGACGCCCGCGCCAAAGCGCGCGATGCCAAACGGTTGAATGACGTGCGGCAAATGGCTAATGTTTTGGCAATAGCGGCTACTGAAGGATCTGTTCCGGCGGCTTTAACCGGCTGTAACGCCGTCAGCGAAGAAAAAAACGTCCGCGTTTGCACCGGACCCGAGTCGGTAGCGGACATTTTTAAACGTTTCAGCGATCCCAGTATCCTTAATCCGGACAATAATAATACTATTTGTCATGCGGGCGCAACCGCTCCTTGCCAGTACTCGCTTAATATCGGCAG
>PFAS01000046.1 GCA_002778635.1 Candidatus Falkowbacteria bacterium CG10_big_fil_rev_8_21_14_0_10_43_11
TAACACGGAATACGCGAAATGGCCTTCCGGCATTTCTCCGCTCCGCTCCGAAATCCCTCCGGCCACATCGCTTATTCCGAAGCCGTTGTGCAAAATTAAATAATTTTTTTCAAATATGAGAGAAAACAAAATTACAGTTGTCATAGATAAACCGATAGATAAAGTATTTGAGTTTACAACGAATCCCCAAAATACTCACTTATGGATTCCTTCCATTTCAGTAGAGGTTTCCGATGAATATCCTCCAAAGATAAATACGAGATATAAAAATCGCGGAGAAAATGATAATTGGGATGAATATAAGGTCGTAGACATTAAAGAAAATGAAGTATTTATTTTGTCGGATTTAGATGGAGATTATTTTGTAAAATATACTTATCGCAAATTAGATGATAATAAAACTGAAATGGAATATTATGAATGGATGACCAATGGTGAATTAAGTAAGCCATTTACGGAAAGTATTTTGGGGAATTTGAAAAAAATTATTTAACATCGCACAACACGGCATATCTGGTTCAAGAATTTTTCATTAATAATATTCATAAGGAGTAAAAAATTCTTTCACCCAAATTTTTGTTTCTCTTTTTTAAAAAATAATAATGAGGAGAAACAAAAACTTCAGATGATGCGTAAACGTTTTCGCTTCGGGAGTCAAATGGGAAAAAGTTTAAAAAATAAATAAATAAAAGTTTTTATCCGCTTCGCGGATTATTTGGGGTTATTTTCATTTTTAACTCACAAAAATAATATAAAGCAATTTTTGATTATTTGTTTTAACTCGTTTATTATGAGCAAAATCGTTTTTGACATTGAAACCATTGGCGCGGATTTTGACGCCATGCCTGCGCCGGTCCAAAAGTATATTTTAAAAAGTGGCGGCGAGGATGATAAAAAAGGCCAGGAAGCCAAAGAAAGGCTTGGTCTTTGGCCGTTGACTGGAGAAATCGTCGCAATTTGCCTTTTAAACCCCGATACCAATAAAGGGCGGGTTTATTTTCAGGCCGGTGATAAAAAAATTAAACCGTTGATTGAAGACGGGGTTGAATATTTACAGATGAGCGAAAAAGAAATTTTGGAAAGTTTTTGGCAGGAAATAAAAAATTATGACCAGTTCGTCACTTTCAACGGCCGGAAATTTGATTGCCCTTTTATTGCTTTGCGGTCCGGAATTTTAAAAGTGAAACCAACCAGGAATATAATGCCGTATCGCTACAGCGACCAGGACCATATTGACTTGCTGGACCAGCTGACATTCTATGACGCTTTCCGTAAGTTTCCTTTGGATTTTTATTGTCGGACATTTAAATTAGATAGCGCTAAGACCGAGGGTATGAGCGGCGACCAGGTGCAGGATTATTTTAAAAAAGGGAAATACTTGGAGATTGCCAGATATTGCGCGATGGATGTTATCGCCACTGCCGGGCTTTTTGAACGCTGGGTAAAATATATCAGGATTTAGTCCCACGGATACCGCGGATTTTATACAGATATAGCGGATAAAATAAATTAGCATTTAAATGCAAATATGGCCGATAAAAATGGGGTTGTTGGCGATTATTATCTTAGAAATAGGAGTTTTATTTTTTATGTTGCGTGTTTACAGTAATTTTGTTTCCGCTCCGGATAGTTACTATAAAAATATTTTAGTCAGGCGGGCTAAAAATGAGAAGCAAATTATTAATGAAAGCGAAGGAGCAAATAATTAATAAATATTATAAAGATATGACTGATAAAAAAATTATTATTTTAGCGCTTATCTTGGCAATTTTATTGGTTGGCGGCGGTTGGTATTATTCCAAAAAATCTCCAGGCGGTTCTCTTATTAGCCCCACTTCGTCGTTTAATCCCAGAACAATTACTCAAGACGGGATTTTAATCGGCGATTCCAACGCCAAGGTGACCATAGAGGAATACACAAATTTTGTTTGTCCGGCTTGCGGTCGTTTTGCCGCGGGGGCATTTGTCAATATCATGGACGATTATATTAAAACTAGTAAAGTAAAAATGATAATCTACGTTTTTCCGCCCTATGAGCTTGGCCGAGCCGCGCTTTGCAGCCAGGAGCAAAATAAATTTATGGAATTTCATGATTATATTTTTGCCCATCAGACCCAAATTACCAAAGAGAGCGATATAAGGGATTTAACCATTAACGCCGGTTTGGATATTAAAAAATACGACGCTTGTTATAATTCCGATAAATATGCGGATATTGTAAATAAGTGGAACAGCGAGGGAACCGCGCGGGGCGTTGACGCTACGCCAACCTTTTTCATCAACGGGCAAAAACTGATCGGCGCCCAGCCGTACGGCGATTTTAAAAAGATAATTGACGAAAAGTTGAGTCAGATTAATCAATAAGCGTATCTAAAGTCGCGAAAAATGTTTCGCGATGGCGGATAAAAAATATGATAAAAAAATACCGTATTTTATTTATCGGTTTGGCTATTTTAGGAGTTGTTTTTTTGACGTCTTCTTTCGCTATGGCGGAAGAAAATTCTGAAGCGGCGCCCGGCAGCGCAGTTTTAAGCGATGAGGCCAGCCAAGTTTTGGCGGAAGATGCCGCATTAGCCGATGAACCGGAAACCATGGAAGGTTTTACCGTGGAGCAGCCAAAAAGCGTGCCGTCAAATTTCGGTTTTTGGTGGCGTAATTTGGCGGAGAGGGTTTCTGTGGCTTTGACTTTGGATCCGGTGAAAAAAGCCGAAAAACAAGTTAAGTTTGCCGAAGAAAAAATAAAATTGGCTGAATATATTGTTCAAAACAGCTCCGATATTAAAGCGCAAGAGAAAGCGCAGCAGATGATGGAAAAGGCTAATGAATATATTCGGCGGGTGGAAGAACGCCAAGATGATCTTTTGCAGAAAGCGGATGAACGGGCGGCTGTTTTGCTGAAAAATGTTGTCCGCCATCAGGCCAATAAAGAGGCGGTTTTGCAAAAATTGGAAGAAAAGTTGCCGCCGGAAAAGTTGGATAAATTATATGAATTGCGCGAACGCGCAGAGGCGCAGCGAAAAAAATTTTTAGCCGCGATGGAAAATTCCGCCGTGCCGCAAGCGGTTAAAGATAAAGTTG
>PFAS01000070.1 GCA_002778635.1 Candidatus Falkowbacteria bacterium CG10_big_fil_rev_8_21_14_0_10_43_11
CCGAGACCGGTTTGGATAAATTAATTACCGCGTCGTATAAATTATTAAATTTAATCACTTTTCTCACTTCCGGCGAGCCGGAAACCCGCGCTTGGACCGTTCGGCAAGGCGCGCTCGCGCCGGAAGCCGCGGGCGTTATCCATACTGATTTTATCAAGGGCTTTATCCGCGCTGAAGTAATACCTTGGCAAGATTTTATCGCGTGCGGCGGCTGGAGCAAAGCCAAAGAAAAAGGCCTTGTCCGAACCGAGGGCAAGACCTATGAAGTAAAAGACGGGGATACTTGTTACTTTTTGATAAACAAATAACTACTTCTATAAAACTATTCGTCAGCTTCCGCGTAGTTTGAAAAAGAACGCAAATTTTTCGTCTTGGCGATTTTAAAATTTTCTTGCCGGCGCAATTGTCCAAGTTGCCGCCGCACTTCCTTATGCGCTGAATTGGCAACGCCGTTTGTTATCAGCCACCAGCGCTTAAACGCCTTTAGCGCCCGGTTAGGCGTCCGGGGATATTTTTCAACCCAAAATTCAGTACGCAAGTCAACAAACAGCGTTCCTTTTTTTCCTTTAAAAAAAGAAAGGAGCGCGATTGGGCTTTCGGTATTACTGTCAAAAATACGATACACTTCCATTCCGTCCAGATGGCTTTTTTCCACGCTTATCTCCGTCTCTTTAATTTTCATTTGAGCGGCTCCTTCTCTTTTTACTAAAGATGTAAAACAAAGTTAATTCAATTAAGCCTTAAAAACTCTTCGCGGTCAAGGCCGGCCGCGCTCGCATTGCTTTTTCCCTCGTTTTATTATAAGGTTTAGACAAAGAAATGGGGCAAAATAGCTCATTAACAACTTAATTTCCGAAATGAATTTGGAATAGATGGAGTAAAAAAACAACAGAAAGAGATGAGAAAGGAGATATTTATCATGCACGAAAGGTACGAAGACCAAAAAATCCGTGAAATTTGGTCCAATAAATTTAAGTTGGGCCTCTGGCAATTAACTGAACTCGCGGTATTGCAGGCGAAGGAAAATTTAGGGAAAATACCATTGGAAACGACCGCCAAAATATCCGAAATTTTCCAAGAACATCCAATTGATATTGATTGGTGGAAAAAAAGAGACGGGGAAATCAATCACGACCTCAACGCTTTTTTGGAAGAGCGGATGCGTTGGTTGCCGCCGAAGTGGCAAAAGGACTTCCATGAAAAAATGACGTCCTACGATACGGAGGAGCCGGCGTTTGCGAGTATGCTGCGAGCTTCAGTTGAGTATGTACTGGAAAAATCCGCTATCTTCAAAGAAACTCTAAAAAGTATGGCAAAAAAGTACCGCTTTGTTGTTATGTTTGCTGAAACGCATGGGCAGGACGCCCAAGTTCAATCGTTTGGCAAGCGTTGTCTCTGCTGGCTTCAAGACTTAAACGCAAGTGAAGCCGCCTTAACGGAAACAATAAAAAATCTTCGGTATTCCAAATTGTCCGGCGCCGTTGAAAATTACCGAATTTCACGGTTGTTTCGCTTCCAATGAAGCTAAAGAGTTGCTGAAAGAGTTGGGGCTGTCTGCCGGCATTACAGCGGAAGAGGCCTACCGAATTGTCCAGCTCGCCGCTTTTAACGCTTTTGATCCGGGTGATAAAATACGAAAATTAAGGGAGGAGTTGTCGGATTCATGGAACAAAGCAAATGAATTACTTATTGCTTTTCCCAAAATTCCGCGACCGGAACCTGTTTCTATCCAATATCTTATCGCTCAAGGGAGTCTGTGCGTTTCTTCCGAGCTTGGCGCTACGGAGACGGATGTGCAACGCTGGAATCAAGCGCTTAGAGATATTTTTACTTCTAGTGCGAACCTCCAGCGTTGGAATGAGATATTCTCGTTGCCCTACTTGCTGCAAAATGAAAAAATTTTGTTTCAAGAAATCTTAGGCCTAGCAGCCTAAAAATCTTCAAAAGGACGAAAGGAAACGCTTATGGAACCAATTTTAATTGGCATTATCGTCGGTTCTGACTCTGATTTAAAAAGCCAGTGCCTGTCCGGTCTGCAAATCCTGCGGGATGACGAAAAGGCGGCGGTCGTGGCGGTAATAACTGCCAGCATTCACCGTAATACCGAGGAGGTATTGGAATTTCTCCGAAACTATGCGTTGCAAGCGGGAGTTTTTATTATCGGCGCCGGTTGGGCAAACCACTTAACCGGTTTTTGCGAGGCTTATTTGCGTAATGTTTTGCGTAGTACTGCTCCGATTATCGGAGTTGCTTTTACTGACGAGTCAAGCCAAACGGATGAAGAAAGAGTCCGGCACGGGCAGGCGGCAAGATTAAGTATTACTGAAGTGCCCGGCACGCAGGTAATTTGGCGGGATGATTTAGGGCAATTTGCCGGTTCTTACGGATTTGAACGCGCCTGCAAATTTGCGGCTAAAGGACAATTTCCGGCAATCGTTTTGCAAGAACCGAAGCTGACTCACAACAGAACGCTTGTAGAAGCGTTGGAATTTATTAAAAAAGAAAGAGAGGTATAAAAACATGGCACTTCTGCCTGAATGGCGATCAAAACTCATTATCCCCTCGCTCGCTAATAATTTGCGGTATCAAGGGAAAGTACGGGATGTATATAATATTCCAAGACATCCCGACTGGTTACTGCAAGTTGCGACCAACAGCGTCAGCATCTTTGATATTATCTTGGGGCAACAGATGGACCAAAAGGGAGCAGTTCTTACGGCGATCACTCATTTTTGGTTTCAAAAGCTGTGTACAAACATCCCTCACCATCTTGTTGCGTCAAGTTTAAACTCCAACTTGAATGCCGTTCATGATATTATAAAGCAATATCCTGATATCCCGTTGGAACGCGCGTTGGTGGTGGCGAAAAAAACTCCCAGCCGGTATGAACTCATTTTCCGCAGGCATTTGGGCGGATCGGCATTTAAGGAGTATCAAGCAACCTGCTCTGTTGCCGGCCAGCCTCTGCTTCCCGGACTGCCGCAGTGGGCTGAACTGCCGAAAGCACTTTTTACGCCATCCACCAAGGCGCACGAAGGGCATGATACTAATATTTCCGTTCCAGCTTTCTTTACGAAAACCGGCGATACCGGCAGGCGGACGGTGGCTCTGCTTCAATACTTATATGAACAGGCTTATGATTACGCGAGAGAGCGCGGCATCCTTTTGCTGGATACAAAATTTGAGGTGAGTTGGGAAGACGGGAAGATTGTTATTATTGACGAAATTTTCACGCCTGATTCATCCCGTTACATGTTTAAAACCGACTGGCTTAATATGCTGGTTAATGGCACAAATGCTGTCTTTAAAGACAAACAGGTAATACGGGACTGGGGTTTACAAACTAAAACTCCGTTTGTGGATAATCTTCAACAGATTGATGCCACGAACAAAGAGCATGTTTGGTTCGTACAGCATAAAATCGTTGTTCCTGATAATATTCTGCGGCAGGCGCAAAAAGTTTATCTGGACATTTTTGAACGGCTTCCCGGCAAACAACTCGGCGACTACCAATATGACAAGATGGGGATTAAAGATGCCCCGCGATCCTGCGTCAATTAATGATCATTTTATAAAATTAACTGAAAGGGTGCGTTATTAAAGGCACCCTTTTTTTATTCCTTTAAACTCTTTTTTTTGACCCGCCTTCGTCCCAAACAACTCGGGACTGCGGCGAGGCAAGCAAACCTTTTTTTTGACAAACATTTCTTCTGGGCATATCATTAAAATACAAAAAAATTGCTATCAAATTTTTTGATTTCGTAGCGTAACAATTCAACAATATAACAATTTAACAATTTTCTTTATGCAATTTACCTCTCTACAACAAGACCAACAAATTTACGACCTCCTGCGAAAAGAAATCAGCCGCCAGCGCGAGGGCATAGAATTAATCCCGTCGGAAAATTATACTTCCGGCGCGGTGATGGAGGTGATGGGCTCAATTTTGACCAATAAATACTCGGAAGGGTATCCGGGTAAACGCTACTATGGCGGACAAGAAAATATTGACGCGCTGGAAAATATCGCAATTGAACGCGCCAAACAACTTTTTAACGCCGAACATGTTAATGTCCAACCTTATTCCGGTTCCCCGGCCAACGCGGCCGTCTATTTTGCGTTATTAAATTACGGCGATACGATTATGGGCTTAAAATTGGACCACGGCGGACACATAACGCACGGTTTGCCGATTAGTTTTTCCGGTAAAAGTTATAAAGTAATTCCTTACACTTGCAAACCCGACGGCTGGCTGGATATGGACGAAGTGGAGCAATTGGCGCAGGAACATAAACCAAAGTTGATTGTTGCCGGTTTTACCGCCTATCCGCGCGCGATTGATTGGAAACGATTCCGTGAAATCGCGGATAGCATTGGCGCCATCGCCTTTGCTGATATTTCGCACACCGCCGGTTTAATCGCTGGAAAACAATTGGAAAACCCGACGCCTTATTTTGATGTTGTGATGACGACGACGCATAAAACTATGCGCGGACCGCGCGGCGCGATTATTATGTGCAAAGAAAAATACGCCAAAGCTATTGACCGCGCCGTATTCCCCGGACTGCAAGGCGGACCGCACGAACATGTTATCGCGGGCAAAGCAGTTTGTTTTGCTGAAGCATTATTGCCGGATTTTCAAGACTACGCGAAACAAATTATTCTAAACGCCAAAGCGCTCGCGGACGCGCTTAAACAAAACGGCTTTAAACTCGTAACTGACGGGACCGACACGCATTTGATTCTAATTGATTTAACGAATAAAAATATTACAGGCAAAGAGGCGCAAACGGCGCTGGATGTAGTCGGCATTACCGCGAACAAAAATACCATTCCGCATGAGCCGCGCAGTCCGATGGACCCGTCCGGCTTGCGACTAGGTACGCCGGCCGCGACCACTCGCGGCATGAAAGAACCGGACATGCAAAAAATCGCAGGGTGGATTAACGAAGCTGTCGTGAATAAAGACGACGCGGCAAAATTACAAAATATAAAAGAAGAGGTGAAAAATTTCTGTCTGCAATTTCCGTTGCCGGGAGTTCACGAATAATCACCCCGAAGGACAGCAGACTGCCTATGGGGCAGACAAATTAATTGACGAATTATCACTAATAAAAAAGGGGCTTGACCAAAAGTCAAACCCTTTTTAAGAACAAATTATTATAAACTTAAAATTTCAGCCAACGACTAACTTTATAAGCTCCTGCAGTTCTTTCGGAAAAGGAACTTTATCTTCTAACGGATACAAAAAATCTATTAATCTTTCAAATCTCGCTGCGTCACTTTCCGTTATATCGCAGTCTTCGCTATTGAAATAAATGTCTTCCTCACGACAGTCACTTATATATTTAGCAACCAATTATTGCCTATATGCCTGTCTTCTTCCTAAAAAATCGATGCCGTGTGGGGATTCCAAAAAATTTATACATTGTTCAAGAAACTCTTTCAACACCTCTTTTAAAGCAACCGACTTATCCGCCAACTCCAAGCGATGTTTATGTTCCATTTCCTCCAAGCGCATCCTACTTTTAGCAGAATGTCGGCGGAAAAACAACCCTGCCAACAAACCAGCGATAAAAAATATCGCGCCCTGCCAAAAGTTAACACCCTGAACTAAATTACTAATAATTTCGGTAACGCTCATCGCTTTTACTCCTTTTTTGTATTGAATAAGAACAATCTTTGCTTAAAAACTATCATAAATTTTAAATCCTGTCAACTTTTCTTGCCTAACTCCTTAATAACCCTTACAATACAAATATCACATTACATATTATTCGTTATGTGTTACGCGTTACGCGAAAATTATGTGCGAAATCATCGACGGCCGCGCTTTGGCCGACAAAATCAAAGACAAAATCGTGCAAGAAATAGTAAAACTGCTGGTTTTACCAAATGATGGAAACAGACACCCCAACCTGGCGATTATTTTGGTTGGCGAACGGCCGGATTCCAAACTCTATGTCGCGCGCAAAGAAAAAGAAGCGACCAAATGCGGCATTGACACGCATGTTTATAAATTTGCCGAGGATGCGAGCGAACAAGAACTGCTTGATTGCATCGGCTTTTTAAACCGCGACGATTTGATTGACGGCATTTTGTTGCAGTTGCCTTTGCCGCCGCAATTTAATACTGACAAAATTGTCGCGGCCATCAGCCCGGACAAAGAAGTGGACGGCTTTCATCCGGATAATTTAAAAAAAATATACGCGGGCGAACCGTATCAAATGCCGGTGCTGGCCGCGGTGATTTTGGAAATTTTAACCAGCATTAATTGCAATTTACAAAATAAAACTGTCGCGCTCCTCGCGCATAGCGATATTTTTATGAACGGCATCGGAGAAATTTTAAAACAATGCGGCGCGGTTATTTTACCCTGTCATTACGACGAAAATAGCAAAAACAACTTGCAAATTTGTACCAAACAAGCTGACATCGTTATTACGGCCGTCGGCAAAAAACATTATCTAACCGCTGATTATTTAAAACCGGACGCGGTGGTAATTGATATTGGCATTATCCGCGAAGGCGACGAAACTTTTGGCGATGTCGATTTTGCGAGCGCGAGTAAAGTCGCCTCTTTCATTACGCCCGTTCCCGGCGGCGTCGGCCCGATGACAATTGCCTGCGCGCTAAGGAATGTGTTGGAATTATATAAAAAAAATAAAAAATTTTGACAAAAACAATTTTTTGCTTTATATTATAAGAGTAACCTGTACAAAAATATGCAAAATTTACGCTATCACTTAATATTCAGACCGGAACCGGAAGGTGGTTTTACGGTCATAGTTCCCAGTCTTCCTGGGTGTATTAGTTATGGCAAAAATTTAACCGAAGCAAAAAAAATGGCGCGCGACGCCATTAAAGGATATATCACCAGTTTAAAAAAACACCATGAACCGGTGCCAACCGACGACGAGGTTTTCATTTCTTCAATCAATATAGAACAACCGGCAGCCAAGTTAAAATTGCAGTATGCCTAAACTAAAAAATTTAACTCCAAAAAAACTTATCAAAATCATTGAACAGAAGGGCTTTCAGTTGGATCACGCAACCGGAAGCCATTTTATTTTTTATCATCCCCTTTTATATAAAAGAGTGACCGTTCCCGTTCATACTAAAGATTTACCCAAGGGAACATTACTGTCAATTTTAAAACAAGCGGGAATTGGTAAAGACGAATTATAAAACTTTTTACATGCTTGACTCTCAACTCCAACAATTAAAAGACCTGCTAAAAATTCACTGGAACTACAGTAAATTTCGTTATGGCCAGGAACAGGCGATTAGTAATATTTTAAATAAAAAAAATACGGTCGTGGTGATGCCGACCGGCGGCGGCAAGTCTTTAATTTACCAGTTGCCCTCTTTAATTTTGGACGGCGTAACGATTGTCATTTCCCCATTGATTGCTTTGATGAAAGACCAGGTTGATGGTCTGGAACGAATCGGCGTGCCGGCAACTTTTATCAATAGCTCGCTTTCTCCCATAGAAACTTCCAACCGCATCAATGCTATTAAAAATAATCACTATAAATTAGTTTATATCGCTCCCGAACGCTTCTATTCGCACGAATTTATTGAGTTGATTCAAAATTTAACCGTTTCGCTTTTTGCCATTGACGAGGCCCACTGCATTTCCGAATGGGGCCACGATTTTCGGCCCAGCTATATGCGCCTGAAAGAAATTATTAAACTGGTCGGCAGCCCGACGGTTTTAGCCGTTACCGCCACCGCGACGCCGGAGGTGCGGGAAGATATTGTTAAACAACTGGATTTGCAAAATCCGGAAGTTATCATCACTGGCTTTGACCGGCCGAATTTAAAATTCGGGGTTATTCGCGCGACTGACGCGCAAAAATACAGCCACCTGTTGAATATTGTCCAGCAAATCAACGGCGCGGGCATAATTTACGCCGGCACGCGGCAAAAGGTGGAAAATATTTTGGAATATCTGTTAACCAACGGCGTAACCGCTATCGGCTACCACGCGGGCATGGAAGCCGAAGACCGAAAATATATCCAAAACGAATTTATGGCCAACCGCGCGCGCGTTATTATCGCAACTAACGCTTTCGGCTTGGGAATAGACAAACCTGACATCCGTTTTGTCATTCATTTTGACATGCCCGGCACCATTGAAGCGTATTATCAGGAAAGCGGACGGGCCGGCCGCGACGGCCAAAAAAGTTACTGTATTTTATTTTACTCGCCGGCGGACAGGTATTTGCGCGAATTTTTTATTTCCGGCGACAATCCGCCGCCGCGCGTGATTAAGCAGGTATACCAAACATTGTTAAATTACGGCGATGACACCGTACTTGCGACTTACGCTGAATTAATGGAAGGCGTATCCGAACAGGTGCCGGATATGGCGATTGGCACCGCTTTGAAAATTTTGGAACGCGAGGGGTATCTTGAACGCAGTCGGGAAAAAAACGGCTTGGCGCATTTGCGGCTGTTGCATGATATTGAGCGGGTGCGGCAATTTTTAGGCGCCAAAGCAAAGGTGCAGGCTAAAACCTGGGAAACTTTTATCAAACATTATGGGAATGACTTGCTTGCCGGCGTTGAGTTTTCGCCGGATGATCTGGCGCAACTGGGAGGAATCAAGCGCGAGGCCGTAACGCGCTTGGTAAAAAAAATAACGGACGAAAATCTGGCCGAATATCGGCCGCCTTTCCGCGGCACGGAAATAAAAATTTTGCGGCGCGTCCGGCCGGAAGAATTAACCATTGATTTTGCCGCGCTAAAAGAAAAGCATCGGCGCGAATTGCATAAATTAGACCTGATGGAAAGCTATGTTTATTATGATGCTTGCCGGCGCAAATATATTTTGGATTACTTTCAAGACCGCGACGCCCACGAATGCCAAATGTGCGATAATTGTACTTCAGAAAATTCAGAATTCAGAAATAAGAATTCAGAAATAACGGCAGATGACATAAAAATAGAGACAAAATTAACCCAGCTCCAAACCTATGAACTATATCAACAAGGGCTGGATGTTGACGGCATAGCGCAACGGCGCAATTTAAAGCCCGGCACGATAATACAGCATTTTTGTTTTCTAATTGAGCATGACAAAAATATTAATATTGATAAATTCGTGGAGCCGAAAAAACAACAGCTGATAAAAAAAACGGCGGCTGAAACCGGCACCGATACGCTGACGCCGATTAAAGAAAAACTCGGCGACATCGCCAGCTGGGACGATATCCGTTTAACTCTGGCGCGAAAAAAGGTTGACAAAAATAATTACATTTGCTAAATTAACACAAAATCTTTTGCGGGGAGCATAAAAAATGGCTAAAGAATATATCAATGGCTGGGTAGTAAAAGTTGAAACACAATATCTGAAGCAAAAAGGAGGATTAACAAAACTTCTGCGGGAGGCAAAGTTCTTTGAAAAATTAAAAGACGCGCAAAAATGTGAGCAGCAAAACCAAGGGATGGAATGCGCTATATTGCCGGCGGCTAAAAATACGACGACTGGCAATATGCGATTGAAGAAGGGAGAGAAAGAGTGATTATAAAATACATTATTCCCATTATTTCCATCGCCGGTTTATTTATATTTATAAACTGGCTGCGAAAGAGCAGAAAAAAATTGCGATTAAGGCGAAAAATACTTAAAATAATTTTTAATTTCGGCGATTCCATGGACAAAGAAAAAATCGCCCAATCCTTAGCCACGCAAAAAATAATCGCGCCGAAGGATTTAATGCTGTTTCTTTGGACTATGTCCACAGATGGATTATTGGAAAAAATTCAAAAAAGAAAAGAGTGGATGTTTTCCCTCACGGAAGCGGGGAAAAAATTACTACCTAAGCAAAAAAAAGAGATTATCCTGGAAGCGGAAATGTTGTCCAAAGGAGGTGAAAAACGATGAAGCTAAAACAAAGTTCCTTTTTATTACGCGCCATATAATATGTGCTAAAAAATTTAGTAAACTTTTATCAGCCGGCACAATCAACAATGAACGGACTGGTTGACGCTGAAATGGTCAACATCAGTGTGATTAAACTGGTTTTTATCGTACTCTTAATGCCGCTGTTGTTTTTGGTTAATCAACAAGACCGGCTGTCTAGTCTAATAATATTTATGTTTCCTTATAATATCAGGGAAGCACTGCGGGTGCACATTGAAAAAAAATATGAAAATGGAGGTTAAAAATGGGACAGGAATACGTAATAATTATCTCTTCGTCGGAGGGACTCAATCCTCAAACTTCGCAATACGAAGTAAAGGGATTCGTGGGATTCGATGAAAATAAAAAATTAACGAAGGTTGATTCTTTGGAAAAAGCCGCTCGCTTCCATGGACTTAAGCTTGAAAGACATCTAAGGAATCAAATCCATAGCATTTCCCCTGGAAATAAATTTATTATCGCCCAGATAAAACAAGGAAATATCCGACAGAAGGTGATTTTGGCTTAATTCCCAAAATAATTCGGGACGCCGCAAGCGCGTCCCTTTTCTTTTGCCTGAAAAAATGCTAAACCTTAACTATGCAGGAAAAAATAAAACAAAAATTATTAAACATAGTCAAGCAAAATTATGAAGACGCGGCGGATGATTTTTCCGCCACGCGCAATTATGTCTGGCCGGAATTGGAAAAAATTATTGATTCTGTCATTGCCGATGGTGGCAATATAAAAATCCTTGACCTCGGCTGCGGCAACGGCCGGATGTTAGAACTGCTTTACCCTGTTAAATACCGCCAAGCGGTAATTTCGCCAAAGGAGAAATTATTTAACAAGATAAAAAACAAAAACACACAATATACCGGCATTGAACAATCGGCCGAATTGGCAAATTACGCCCGCGATTATATTAAAAAAAATAATATTAAAAATGCTAAAATCATTACTGGCGATATTTTAGATATGGTTAAGTTGGGTTTTAAAACCCAACTTAACAAAAAATATAACATTATTCTGTTAATCGCCGTCCTGCCCCATATACCTTCCCATAAATTACGTCTGCAATTTTTAAAAAATTTGAAAAATTACCTTAACCAAAATGGCCGATTAATTATCACCTGCTGGGATTTGCACGCCAGCCCGAAACACAAAGAAATAATCTTAAAAAATAATCTTAAAAAATTATTCGGCCTGAACTCAATGGATTTCAACGACATTCTCTTCCCGGGATTCCGACAAAAATCACCGCGCTATTATCACGCTTTCAAAATTAGAGAATTAAAAAAACTGCTCGCCGAAGCCGGCTGGCAGATTGAAAAAATATACTCTGATAAAAAAAACATCTATGCTATTTGTAAAAATTTGACAGCTCTAAAATAAAGGTCTAAAATAAAATCATGAAAATCTACACTTTTAAAAATATAGCTAAAACTATTAAAAAGACCTCGCTCGCGGGATGTTTTTGATTGTCTTTTTTATAAAAAAGCCAGCCAAAAAGACCCCGCAAAATAGCGAGGTCTTTTATATCTGTTCTTTGGAAAGGATTGCGACTATGTCACAAATAATAGACAGGATCCCGGCTTGCTGGTACTCAGAAGACAATAAAAATTCTGTATCTAAAAATAACAATCAAAAGCCAAAATTAATTCAAAGGCAATGCTATTGCACTGTCTGCGGCTCGCCAGTAAATCCACACAAGCCAAAACATGAACACTATATTCATGGTGGTAATTGCGCCTGCCGGGTATTTGAAGAAATGTAGATAAACAGCAATGTTCTTTTATAATAGGCCCTTCGGAGCCTATTTTTTATATAAACTTTCCCCCTTTACTTCACGGGAGAGGGGAGATAGGGGGTGAGGTCTTTCTGAAAACAATCGCGTTGGGAATATTCCGCGTTGGGCCTTCTTTATAAACACCATTATAGTAAAGCGCCCGAGAAGCTCCGCCATCAAGGTTTATTACATATTCAACTTCCAATTTTTTTAAAATATCAGCCAAATCAGGGATAGTCGCATTATAGGCAATCATCAAATAGATAAAATTATTTTTAACAGCAAAAGCATTGCGAGCGGTTTTTGTTTTTATTTGCTTTTCGTCTAAATCCCATTCAATTAAATAATTAAGTCCTTCTTCAATTATTCTCGGCTTATTGCCGAATGCCGCTTGAATTTCAACATTATATTTATTTTTAAAATTTTGTTCAGAGATAAATGATTTGTGCGTATCTTTAAAATAATAAAAATTATTATCAACATCAAAAACCAATAAGGGACCAGTTGTCCAATATTTAAAATTATCCGCATTTATGAATTTTTTTAAATTACTGTTATAAACCGGATAAAAATAACTGTTTATTTTTACCTTGCAGGAGGCGTAGTCCGGCGGACAGAAATACGTTCCGTTGATGCCGGCAAAACCGTTATTGTCTTCTACAAAATCAGCTAAAGATTTAGCACTGCAATTATTATCGCAATCCTCGCTGTTTGCAGTGTCGGTAATAATTTCCAAACTTGGATCGCGCAAATCAATCGTAATTATATCAACTTTAAACTCATCGCCTTTGGCGGTAGTAATTTTCGTATATTCATACCTGCTATATTGATCAATTGATTCGTCTAAAATATTTTTATTCACTAGCGCCAAATCTTTTTTGGTAATCCCCAAACCTTTCTCGCGCATAATGGCGAAGGCGTCTTCCGGCCGACCGAGATAATAGCGTTTTTGATCCGCTGGATTGATATACCAAGCCTCACCCTTTTCCTCCGCCTGTATTACAATCCTGCCTGATAATCTGGCGGTTAAATTTTTATCAAACTGCGGTTCTGCGGCAGTAGCATTTTTATTGTCTGCGATTTTTACTCCTGCTACTTGCGGCTGCCCAACGCCCGCTGGAATTTTTGTCAGATCAGCATTCGTTATGCCCAGCCCCAGCTCTCGCATAATGCTAAACGCATCGTTGGGCCAGCCTAAATAATATCTCTTCTTATTTTCCGGATAAATATACCATGCCTCGCCATTACGCTCCACGTCCAGTAAAATTTGGCCTGATAAACGATTAGCTGTTGTGCCGGCCTGCGCCGCCGCTTGCGGGAACAGCAGAAAAAATACAGCGACAGCCATAACAATGGCAATAATATCAACCAGCAAATCCTTTAAATCAAAATTGGTTTTGCGCCAAAATTTGTCATATAATTCTTTTATTATACTAATAGCTAACGCGCCGACGGCTGCCAAAATCCAGCTGGAAAATATTAAAAAAATATAAAACAACAAAAAAGCTACAACGAAATGCACGTATTTTTCATAAACTCCATAATATACTCCCTGTAAAAATTTAGATATTTTCATATTGGCATTATAGCATAAGAAAATCCACCCGGAAAAAGGTGGATTTTTATTGGAGCGGGCAACGGGAATCGAACCCGTATCTCCAGCTTGGAAGGCTAGCATAATAGCCGTTATACTATACCCGCGAAACAAAATTATCTTATCATAACAAAATTAAATTGTAAATTCTTTTACTATTTTTTTCACTTCATCAACGCTATCAATCGCCATTAATTTTATCCTTAATTCTTTCGCGCCCTTAAATCCATTAGCGTATGCCTTAAAATGTTTTTTCATTATTGAAAAGTTCTTCTTATCCCTATATAATCTGTCAAATAAAACCGCGTGCTCTACCATTATTTTTAACTTTTCTTTAATATCCAACTCCCTCTCCTTACTAAGGAGAGGGCTGGGGTGAGGTTGAAAAAACCACGGCTTTCCTAATGCTCCCCGCCCTATCATTACGCCGTCAACGCCATACTCCCGCGCTTTTGCGTGCGCGTCTTCCAGACTCTCCACATCGCCATTTCCAATTATTAGCGTACCCGTGCCTTTCGCCAATTTCATAACTTTCTTCGCTTCGCTCCAATGCGCCGGCACATCCGACATTTCTTTGCGCGTGCGGCCGTGAACAATAATCACCGCTGGCTTTACTGCAAGCAATGCCGGAACCCAAGTTTCTGTTTCGTTTTTGCTATACCCGATTCGCGTCTTTACTGAAACCGGCAATTTGCCCGCGCCTTCTTTTGTCGCCAAAATAATTTCCTGCGCGAGTTTATAATTTTTCATCAACGCCGCACCCGCGCCCTGCTTTTCTATTTTTCTATCCGGGCACCCCATATTAATATCAATGCCGTCAAAACCGAGTTTCTTTATAATTTTTGCCGCCTGATAAAATTTCTTCGGGTCAGAACCAAAAATTTGCGCCACGATCGGACGCTCGTTTGGTTTAAATTTCAAATCTATCAGCATATTTTTGTATCCTTTTTCTGAAGTTAAACCATTAACTGAAACAAACTCGGTCCAAAGCACGTCCGGCTTACCATATTTAACAAACATCTGCCGAAACGCTTCGTCAGTAACATCCGACATCGGCGCTAAACACATAATCGGTTTCTTTTGCCGTCGGCTCCTCTTTAACAATTTTATCCAAAAACCCAAATTTGGCTGTTCTGTTTTCATTGTTAATATTTAATATCAATTTTTCTAACCCCATCAATCTATCACAAAAATTCAATATCTTCAACTTTACTGCCATTAACAAAACCTTCTCAATTAAGAAGGTTTTGTTTTATATTCATTTGTCGCTATCTTAAAACCCCGGGCCCGGTATCCCACCGCCTCCGGCAGCGCCCGGC
>PFAS01000024.1:0-1644 GCA_002778635.1 Candidatus Falkowbacteria bacterium CG10_big_fil_rev_8_21_14_0_10_43_11
ATGTCTGCCACTGGCGATCCGTTAATATGGACATTCAGCTGGAATGTTCCGGCTGGAAATGATGGCGCTGTTGCTGTTTCAGTTTCAGCAGTTGATACTGCCGGAAACGCGAACGCGGCCGCTACCGGCAAAACACCTTATACTATTGATAACACAGCCCCAGTCGGCTACACAGTTAATATAAACCAAGCCACTATTAACAATACAAACGAAACTGCGCTCTCATTCACTTTTGCTGGCGCGGAAGTAGGAGCAACTTATAATTATTCAATTGACGATACTGTTATCGGCAGCCCGGTTACTGGTAGTGGAACTATTTCAACCGCCACAGATGTAATTAGCGGCATTGACGTTTCCAGTTTAAATGACGACACCTTAACTTTAACCGTTTATTTAACAGATGTAGCCGGTAATCAGGGCGGTAATACAACTGATACAGTAGTAAAAGATTCACATGCGCCGACCGGTTATACCGTTAATATCGATCAGACAGTAATAAACAATGCTAATAAAGCCGCGCTCTCATTCACTTTTGCTGGCGCGGAAGTAGGAGCAACTTATAATTATTCAATTGACGATACTAATGGTGGTACCCCGCCGGTAACCGGCACCGCCGCTGTTATCAGCGCTACCCAGCAAATCAGCGGAATAAATGTTACCAGTTTAACGGATGGTGTCTTAACACTAACAGTCACCTTAACCGATACCGCGGGCAACATCGGCAGTCCGGCGACAGATACGATCAGTAAAGACGCGACTCTTCCAGTTATCTCCACCCCGACACCTAACAATGGCGCCTCTACTTCCGACACTACCCCGACAATCAGCGTTCAATTTACCGAAGCCGGTTCTGGTATAAACACTTCCAGCGCTACGATTACCATTGACGGAAATGATGTGACGGCTTTCGCCACTATTGACGGCACCGGTCTTACTTATACTCCGGTATCGGCTTTAGCAACCGGCGTGCATACGGTTGTGGTAAATGTTTCCGATTTGGCGGGCAACGCGGCCGCGCAAAAAACTTGGTCATTTGCCGTAGTGAGCGATGATACAACTATTACTTCCACTACCGATAAATCTTCAGTGTTAGCCGACGGCGCTAGCCAGGCAAAAATCACCGCGACTGTGCTTGATCCAAGCGGCAATCCGGTTACTAGCGGCAGTGTAACTTTCAGCGCAACCATAGGTTCATTAACCGCGACTACTGTTGCGCTTGACGGGCAGGGCCGGGCAATTACCTACGCTTATTCAACCGAGACCGGTCAGACAACCGTTACCGCCACTTTCACTACTGGGAGCGGATCAGTCAAGACCAGTTCAGTGGCAGTTAATTTTACCGAAACACCGAAAAGCATCTCAGTAATTTCCGGAACGGCAAGCGTACCGGCTAACGGAACATCCAATACGACGATTACCGCGACAATATTAGATATCAGCACTCCGATTTCCGGCGGGACGGTAACCTTTACAACTACGCGCGGGACGTTAAGCGCTGGCAGCGTGGTGTCGGATGTTAACGGGCAGGCGTCGGTTACCATAACTTCAGCTTCGGCCGGTTCTTCCAGAATTACGGCGTATTACAATACGGGCAGTCAGATTATCAGTAGTTATGTTGATATAACATTCACGGAAGTTGATGTT
>PFAS01000024.1:1659-2673 GCA_002778635.1 Candidatus Falkowbacteria bacterium CG10_big_fil_rev_8_21_14_0_10_43_11
ACTCAGTGGCCTGCCGATAACGCTACCGGAGTTGCCTTGAATGCAAAACCATATCTTCAGTTTTCTGAGTTAATAGATGAGAGTACTTTAGTTGCTGGCAATATTGAGGTCAGACTTTATAATGCGCAGACAACGCCAATAAGTGCGTCAATTGCTATTTCTACTGTAAGCGGCGCGACTCGCGTTACTTTCACGCCGGATTCTAACCTAACAGCTGGCACTCAATATTTCTTTTATATCGGGGCTGGAGTAAAAGATTTAGCTAATAATTCTTTGGCCGCCACTTGGACAACCGCTAACAAAACTAGTCATGAATTTACAGCGAGAGCTTTGTACACTAATTGGAATATCCCCTTAGTAACCGGCTGGAATTTAATCTCTTTCCCGCTTATCCCAAGCAATACGGCTATCAGCACTATACTATCCGGTATTAGCGCGAATGTAAGCATGGTAAAATATTATAACGCGAGTACGGAAGCTTGGTTAAGTTATGTTCCCGGAGTCGGAGGGACTTTGTCCACTATGGAAGACGGCAAAGGATATTGGATAGAAATGACCGAGCCAGCCACTCTGACTATTAACGGTACGGAAAACCAATCAGGCGGCGGTTTGCCCTTGGGTTATCAAGTTATAGGAGGCAAATGGAATTTGGTGGGCTTCAAGGCCGTAGCGCAAATGTTAGCTTCCATATATCTTGGCACCCCTGGTATAAGTGATATAATGCAAAAAGGCGATAATACAATAGTGCATTCAGCTACTGAAGACAGGAACTTGGAAATTGGCTCGGGCTACTGGCTATATCACGATGGCAGTAATTACACAATTATTCCTCAAAATTAATCAATTTCCACGGCATACAACTAATAAAATCCGGTTTCTATATAGAAGCCGGATTTTATTGTGGTATTGACAAAATATTACTTTTTGTATAAGATAACAGCGCAATTTAATATAATAAATTTTAATACTATGATGAAAAAAATTACTCAATATGCCGCTATTGTTTTAGTTGGC
>PFAS01000011.1:0-3059 GCA_002778635.1 Candidatus Falkowbacteria bacterium CG10_big_fil_rev_8_21_14_0_10_43_11
ACTTCCATGTCGCGCTGTAAGCCGTCGGTTGAACCCATGGCAACCGTGCGCACGCGGTTTTGGCCGATGTGCTGTTCCACTTCCAATACCAGCTTTTTGTCTTTCTCCCGCCCCACCTCTAAAGCAGAATATAAATTAGGTAAATCGTTTTCAAATTGTACATCAACGACCGCGCCGATGATTTGTTTAATTTTTCCTTTACTATTTTCCATATTATTTGCATTATTAGTGATTAGTGAAAATTCGTTATTAATTTGTGTTCATTAGTGATGGTCACTAATTTTCACAAATTTATAACTAATCCGCACAAATCACAAATATATTATTAACTTTGTAATGCTTGCGCCCCACCCGCGATTTCCGCTATCTCTCTGGTAATATTTGCCTGCCGCGCTTTGTTGTAGGTCAAGGTCAAATCGTCAATCATGTCGTTTGCCGCGTCACTCGCGTTGCGCATCGCAAGCATTCTCGCGCTGTGTTCGCTCGCGTTAGATTCCAGCATCGCCTGAAACATCTGGATTTCCAATAGCCGCGGAATCATTTCGTCCAAAACTTCTTTGGCATTCGGTTCAAAAATATACTCCTGATTCGTAAAATATTTCTGTTGTTTAGCGGCAATAATTTCTTTAGTCATGGCAACATTGCTGTCTCTGCCGATAACTCCTAAATTGTCTTCTGCTTTTAAATCAACCGGCAATAATTGCTTCACGCGCGGAATTTGTTTTACCGCCGAAACGAAATCGGTATAAGCTAACATTATTTTATCATAACGACCGTCTAAATAATCTTTGATCGCCATTTTCGCCACCGGCAAAACTTCCGCTATTTCCGTAACAACATCCGGTTTGTCAAATTCGGCCGCGAGATTAAAACCAAAACGCCGGTGCACTGTTGCTCCTTTTTTTCCTAAAATAACAAATTCCGTTTCCGCTCCGGCGTGTCTTTCAATTGATTTAATCGCTTTATTAATAATATTGGCGTTAAAGCCGCCGCACAACCCGCGGTTGGAACTGATTAAAATTATACCGACTTTTTTTATCGCTTGGCGAGACCTTAAAAGTTCGTGCAATTTCTGATTTTTTTCCGCCGCTTTCGCCAAATCTAAAACCGTCAGCCAGCTTAAATTGGCGTAACTGCGTGTTTTTAGCACCGCTTCAATCGCGCGGCGCATTTTTGCCGCGGACACTAGCTCCATCGCTTTCGTGACTTTCTTGGTGCTTTTAACGGATTTTATTCGTCTAATTATATCTCGCGTGCTGGCCATATGTTATTTTATCTTTTTCCTTAATTCTTCGTATTCTTCTACGGTTATATCAATATCTTTTAATATTTCTTTTAAAATGCCAACGCCCAAATCTTCATTGCCGTGTACCGGAACAGTGGTCGTGTTTTTATTCTCGTGATTAATAAAAAAATGATGACTGCCTTTGGAGCGCAACAAAACAAAACCTAAGCGTTCTAAAATTTTTATCATCTTCTTAGCGGAGATGACATTTAACTTAGACATAATTATCTGCTGAATTGCAACTGCTGAATGCCGACAAACTGATTTTGCGGAATGCCCGCCTCAAAAAATTTCTCGTCTACATCCAAACAAAGTCTAACTACTTCGTTCAGCCGCTTGTATAGCTCCGGCAATGTTTTGGCTTGCGTGTAGCAACTGCGCAAAGCCGGCACGCGGCCAAGATAATAACCGCTTTCATCTTTTTCAATAATTACCGACAAATTATATTCTTTCTTTTTTTTCATATAAGTATAATTGATTAATTAAAATTATATTACAATTTTACGCTTTCAGTTAAATTAATACTTTCAATTGTTCCCAAATGAGGAACGACTAAAAGATTCCTTCAGTGTTGGCGCAGTTAATTTTTTGCATTCCTTCATCGGTTGGTACTGAAAGGGGGGTGGCAATTTGCCCCCATCCTTTTGCCAATTCAGGATCGCGTCGGCGCATATCTTTAATGTATCCATTAGGTTGGGTAGAATCTGTCAAGACCGCCACTACATCAGAAATAACAAACCACCATTCTTTATTATAAATAGTTTTTCTTATTTTTTTGCCTTTGAATAAAGTAATGTGAGTATTGTTATTTTTAGCGTCCTCCATATTTTACTTTTCTATAATAATATCTTATGTGCTGGGGCTCACCGGAATGACAAAAAAATATCTGTGCTCCGTGTTTATCCGTATCCAATCCGTGTTAATTTATTGTGAATTCTTTCTTATATTCCTCCACCATCTTCTTCATCTTCCCAATCAATTTATCGTCCAATTCTTTTTTTTCTATAATCTCATTCATCACTTCGCGCGCGCTCGTGTCCGCGTATTTATATAAACCTTGTTCAAACTCGCGAATTTTATTAACCGGAATATCGTCAAGCAATCCCTCATTCACGGCGTAAAAAATAACCACCTGTTTTTCCACCGGCACGGCCGCGTATTGTTCTTGTTTAAAAATTTCCGTAATTCGTTTGCCGCGCTCCAGTTTCTGTTTGGTTTCTGAATCCAAATCCGAGCCAAACTGCGCGAAAGCCGCGAGCTCGCGGTATTGGGCAAAGTCCAATTTCATTTTGCCCGCGACTTTTTTCATCGCTTTAATCTGCGCGCTAGACCCGACGCGCGAAACCGAAATACCGACATTTAAAGCCGGCCGGATGCCCTGATAAAACAAATCAGTTTCCAAAAATATCTGGCCGTCGGTAATGGAAATAACATTGGTCGGAATGTAAGCGGATACGTCGCCCGCCTGCGTTTCAATAATCGGCAGAGCCGTTAACGAACCGCCGCCGTTGTCTTTGCTTAACTTGGCCGCGCGTTCCAGTAATCGTGAATGCAGATAAAATACATCGCCCGGATAAGCCTCGCGGCCCGGCGGACGGCGCAGTAATAACGAAATCTGGCGGTAAGCGACCGCGTGTTTTGATAAATCGTCATAGACGACCAAAACGTCTTCGCCTTTGTCCATAAAATATTCGCCCATGGCACAGCCGGCATAAGGCGCAATGTAAGATAACGACGCTGGCGTGGACGCGCCCGCGAGCACTATTGTTGTATA
>PFAS01000011.1:3076-3423 GCA_002778635.1 Candidatus Falkowbacteria bacterium CG10_big_fil_rev_8_21_14_0_10_43_11
CATCGCCCCGTTTTTTTCCAGTTCCGCCACGATGCGCGCGACTTTGCTTTCTTTTTGCCCGATAGCGACATAAATGCATTTCATTCCCTGCCCTTTTTGGTTAATTATCGTATCAATCGCAATCGCGGTTTTTCCGGTTTGCCGGTCGCCGATTATTAATTCGCGCTGGCCGCGGCCGATAGGAACCATCGCGTCAATCGCTTTAACGCCGGTCTGCACCGGCTGTTTGACCGATTCGCGCGCGATTACTCCCGGAGCTATTTTTTCCACCGGATAAAATTTGTCTGACTTAATTTCGCCTTTGCCGTCCAATGCCTGGCCTAACGGATTAACCACGCGCCCGACTA
>PFAS01000011.1:3471-4308 GCA_002778635.1 Candidatus Falkowbacteria bacterium CG10_big_fil_rev_8_21_14_0_10_43_11
TTTATTTTTAAATAATCGCCCAAAATAATCGCGCCAACCGTATCTTCTTCCAAATTTAAAGCCACGCCAAACACGGATTCTTTACCGTCAGTAATAAATTCAAGCATCTCGGATGACATTGCTTCCGACAAGCCGGAAACACGCGCGATGCCGTCACCCACTTCCACCACCTTGCCGATATGTTCCACTTTTACTTCGCTTTGGAAATCGTTGATTTGCTGTTTTAGTTGTTCAATGATAAAGTCTTTAGTTCTCATATTTGTCATAATCCAAATTTACAAATTATATCCAAATTCTACAAATAGCATACCATCCAAATATAACTATTTGGATAATTTAAATTTGGGGAATTTGGATGTACATTTGGGGCATTTGGATTATATTTATAATATTAAGCTATTCTTTAAACTCTGTAACTGATTTTTTACACTCCCATCTATAATCGTGTCGCCGACTTTAACGATAAATCCGCCTAAAATATTTTTATCAATCTGATTCTTTAAATTAACCTCTTTAGCGCCTAACAATTTAACAATTTGGCAATTTAACAATTTAACAATTTCCGCACTCAACTCTCGCGCACTTGTTAATTCTCCTTCAACTATCCCCTGCTCTCGGTTCCAAATTTTTTCAAACTCCGCGATGATTTTCCCCGCTTTATTCAGACTCCGCCGCGCCGAAAGTAACTTAACGAAATTGTTTAGCGCAATTTTAACATCCGCTTCGCTTTCAATTTTCGCTAAGACTTCATACAAACTTTGAGCGTATTGTTTAATAGTGATTTTCATAAATGTAACACGAATGTACACAAATTACACGCGAATATTTCAAATTAAT
>PFAS01000026.1 GCA_002778635.1 Candidatus Falkowbacteria bacterium CG10_big_fil_rev_8_21_14_0_10_43_11
GACAAAATTATTAAAGTTATTTTTCTTGGGTTTAACGCTGTAAGCGCGGCAATTTGCCAAATAGAGCTGTTTAACTTTATGCTGATTAATAGCGCTGGTTGTTGCAGTAGGCATATGTTTATTAGTTAGAAAGTTAAAAGTTTATAAAGTTTATAAAGTTAAAAAGCCATAATATTGCCGTCTATATTTATCAGTAAACAAATTAACTCCCACAAGCTTCTCTTTTGCCGCCGCACCAACGGTAATTTGCTAAAATTATTTGATTTTTTTATAGAAATAATCCTCATATCTTTTTACTTTTAACTTTAAAACTTTCTAACTACGCCTCTCACCACTCCGCCGATATTCATTTCTCCCTGCGGGCGGATAAGCGGATAATTTTTATTCGCCGGTTTCAAAATCATCTTGCCGTTTTCTTTTTCCAAAAATTTCATGGTCCATTCGTGGTCAACTTCGGCAATGACGATGTCGCCGACTTTGGGCGCGCGGTCTTGCTCCACTATTACCAAATCTCCTTCATTAATGCCGGCTTCAATCATGGAATCGCCCGTTACTTCCAGTAAATAAGTCTTGTCTTTTTTTTCAATTAAATATTCGTCCAAGCTTAACGCCTCGCCGACCTCTTGTTCGGCCGTTGTCGGCAATCCCGCCTGCACGGTGCCGAGCAACCTAACGCCGAACATATCCGGTCCGGCAATCAGGCGGCCGGTTTCGTCTTTTCCTACCAATCCTTCATCCACAAATTTCGCTACCACTTTGGCTACGGCGTTTTTTGACTGGAAATTAAAAATGCTTAGCATTTCCGCGTAGCTGGGCAAGCGGCGCGACCGCTGGTAAAAATTGATAAAATGTTTTTTGTAGTTTTGATAATTTTCCTTGGACATAGATTTAATTTTAGATTTATGATTTTTGATTTAGGAATTTAAATCTGAAATCCTAAATCTAAAATCTTAATTCTATTATAGTGTACATTCGTTCACCTGTCAAAATAGATAAATCTTAAGTGATTTTATCGCTAATTTAAAATAAAATAATGTTTATTATCATTTCTCTGTTATTTGCCTGCCTGCAGTATTAAATGCAAAGCTGTTTAACATTGTGGATAACTTTTTGACAAACAAAAATAAATAGTGTTAAATGAAAACACCCAAAACATAATGATCTTTAAAATAAAGGAGATTTGAGATGAACACCTTAAAAAAGGAAAAACCGTTATGGCATGATTACGCGGCGCAAGAAGTGGAAAGAATCGTCGACAATAAATGGTTCATTCCTGAGGAAGCGGGAAAGCAGGTGGAGATTAAAAATCAAAAAATTGATTACAAAATTGACGCCCGCGACAAGCAAAATCGTTTCATTATTTGTATTTCATTTCTGAAAAACTGCCGAATTGAGAAGACTGATCTGCCCGAGTTAACTTGCAGATTGAAACAAATAAGAGTTACTTTAAAAAATAATCAATTCTTCAAAGACCATAAAGAATATTTTTACTTTACTTCCAGCGCTCCAATAAACATGTTGAACATCTTGATTGAAGAATTAGAAAAATCATGTTAGGAAAAAATTAAATTTTCCAAAAATCAAAAACCGCCGTGGATTCCTGCACGGCGGCTTTTTCTTTTCCTCTCGCTTGTCTTCCCTCCCCTCGCCCTAAGGGAGAGGGGGTTGGGGGGGGTGAGGGGGGGAATTTATTTTACTTTTTCTTTCCTTATCAAATAATCTAACATCATCTAACAGGGTAATACTAAAATTATAGTACTGCCTCTTTCGCGGCTTTGGCGACGCGGAATTTAACCACGGTTTTAGCCGCGATTTTAATAGATTCTCCGGTCGCCGGATTGCGACCCATGCGCTCTTTGCGATGCATTTTAACTAATTTACCGATTCCCGGGATGGTGAATTCACCGGCTGACTTTACTTCTTTGTAAGCCAGATTAGTTATCGTCTCCAGCAGAGTGCCTACTTCTTTTTTGCTGACGCCGGTGGCTTCCGCCAAGGCATTGAGCAGTTGGCCTTTGGTCATTTTTGCCATAGATTTTATAAGTTAGTAAATTATAGTTATCAACACCTTTAAAAAACCTAATAAAATAATAGCATATTTAAAAAAACCCCACAAATTCCTTATTTTTAAAAATTAATAATCGCCTTTGCATTTTTGCGTTTAAAAAAGAAAAACGGCAATGGGCGTAATTAAGCCGCATTGCCGCTATTTTGATGATTGATAGCATATTAATCCTGATAGCGGCCGCAAAATTGAACTTGCGGTTCGCCGTCTTTTCGCTTGATAACGCAACCAATATCACTTGCCTCAATATCGTCTATTTCTCCTTTGGCAACTATAGATACTACCATAATTCCCTGATTGAAGACTCTGTTCATTTCAGCGTCGTCAATCTTGCCTATTTCTTGAGCCAGCGCAAATATCGGGGGCCGTCTCCATGTGTTGCAATATATTTCCACGGCGAAATCCGGCGGCAAAATGCGCGAAATGTTTTCTACCATTCCCCCGCCGGTGATGTGCGCATGGCCGGAAAATACAACGCCGTGTTGGCGCTGATATTCAATCGCTTTTATCCAAATCGGCGTTGGTCGCAACAGCGCCGCCGCGAGCGTTTCTCCGAGTTCGGGAACATATTCCGCTAATCGTTCCCGAACGCGGGCAATACTGCTTCCGAATCCGAAATTATGAAGCAAGCGTTGCCAAGCGGTATCGCGTATTTTTAAGCCGAATACTTTACGCAACAGCGAAAAACCGTTTGACGCCGGCCCATTTGACGGCCAACCGTACACAATTTGTCCCGGCCGCACCGGAGCGTATATTAAGTTCGCGTCAGAAAACCCAATCACCGTTGTGTCCAAATCAACCATCCACGAATAAGGAAACATGTCCGGTAATTCCGCGGTTTCGCCGCCAATTAACTCACAACCGCAATACTGGCAGGCCTTAATAAGATTTTCAATGATGGCGATGTGCTTTTCCGATTCAAGACGCGCTACTTGCAACGTATCCAACAAAGCGGCTGGCCGCGCGCCGGAAATATAAGTATCCACCAAACTCATCGCGGTCGCGCCATAAGCCAGCGCATCCCACCGGCCGCACAAAGCGTCCAAGATTGCGGCTGTGCCCCGTCCATCCGTTGAAGCTTCAAAAGACTTCGCTCCTTCCGGAATGGCTAGGCCGCCGGCAAATCTGCCGATGTTTTCTGCCGTTTTCGGCCAAGCTTTTTTTACTCTTTCTTTAATCATTTGGGCAAATAAATTGCCTGCGTCAATATTAACGCCTGATTGTTGGCATGTTGCCATCTCTTTCCTGCCTCCCTTTTTTTTGAATTTTAAAGAGAACAAATCTCCTTTAGTATTCAAAGGGATTAACCCTTTAAAAATACCTGTGCTCCCATGAGGAATCGAACCTCAACTTTCAGCTCCGGAGGCTGACGCTCTATCCGTTGAGCTATGGGAGCAAAATATGTTATGCGTTACACGTTATGAGTTATGCGCTTGTGTCTTCTTTAATTTCTCATTACCACAGCTATTTGTCAAATGCCAAAAAGCATTAAAACATAAAAACACGAGACCATTAAAACACAAGAATACTCCCAGCGCTTTATTTTGTTTTTATGCTTTTTTGTTTTTATGTTTTTATGTTATAATTAACATAACTGAAAATCACTTTTTTTCTGCTTTTTACTTTTAAATTTTAACTTGTTTTCAATGTTTAGCGACGACCGGCTCAAACAAATACTTTTAGGCGCAAAAATAATCGCCGACCAAAAAACGGTTGACGACCTTTTTGCCAAAGCGCAGGCGGAAAAAACGCATCTGGAAAACTATCTGCTGAATAACAAAATCATTTCCGAACAAACGCTTTACGCCGGAGCGGCTGATTATTTTAAAGTCCCTTTTGTTAATTTAAAAAAACAGCTTATACGGCAGGATATTTTGAACCTCATACCGGAAATGGCGGCGCAAGAGCATAAAATCATCGCTTTTGACAAAGACGAGCAAAAAATAAAAATCGCGCTGTTAGACCCGACTAATCTGGAAATACTGGAATTTATCAGTAAAAAAACAAACCTGGAACCGGAAATTTATTTATCCTCGCCCGACAGTTTGGACGACGCGCTCAAACAATACCGCAAAGACATGCAAAGCGAATTTAAAGTGATTAATGAGGGAGCGGACGACGCTAAAGGCAAGAAAAAAAAATCAGAGGAGGCAAAGTTGGAATTGCCGATTGTAAAAATTATTGACACCTTGCTGGAGCAAGCTTTTTATGAAAATGCGTCCGACATCCACATTGAGCCGACGGAAAAAGAAACCGCCGTTCGCTACCGCGTTGACGGAATACTGATGAATGTCATGACTTTGCCCAAAACGGCTCACGCGGCTTTGGTCGCGCGCATAAAAGTGCTTGCTAATTTAAAAATAGACGAGCACCGCTTGCCGCAAGACGGGCGCTTTAAAATCATCCAAGCAAATAATAAAATTTCTTTCCGCGTTTCCATCCTGCCGACGCTTTACGGGGAAAAAGTTGTCATGCGCCTGCTGGAAGAAAAACCGCAGATAATGAGCTTGGAGCAAATCGGTTTTCAGCCCAAAAGCCTGGAAATAGTCAAAAAAAACATTAAAAAACCGCATGGCATGATTTTAGTCACCGGTCCGACCGGCAGCGGCAAAACCACCACCCTTTATACTATTTTAAACATGCTTAATTCGCCGAAAGTGAATATTTCCACGATTGAAGACCCAATTGAATACAGCATTCCGCGCGTTAACCAAAGCCAAGTCAACCCCAAAATCGGTTATACTTTCGCGAACGGGCTTAGAGCGCTCCTGCGCCAAGACCCCAATATTATCATGGTTGGAGAAATCCGCGACAACGAAACGGCGGAAATTGCCATCCATGCCGCCCTAACCGGCCATTTAGTGCTCTCTACCCTGCATACCAACGACGCCCTGACGACTTTACCCCGCCTGCTGGAAATGAACGTTCCCAGTTTCTTGGTTGCTTCCACCACCAATTTGATAATCGCCCAGCGGCTGGTGCGCAAAATCTGCCGTGAATGCATCCAAAGTTATTATTTGGATAAAGACGAAATTGCCCAGTTAAAAAAACAAATAAACCTGGATAAAATCATGGCGAGTTTGCAAGCGGAAAAAATTGTGACGGAAACGGAGAAAAATTTTGAAAAACTTTTATTTTACAAAGGTAAAGGATGTCCGGAGTGCGGCAATACCGGCTATAAGGGCCGCACGGGAATTTACGAAACGCTTTCTATTACGCCCGAACTTGCCAAATTAATTGCCAAAGGCGCGCCGGAATCGGAATTGCGCGAAGAAGCGGCCAAGCAAGGGATGCTGAAGATGATAGAGGACGGTTTTGCCAAAGCGAAAAACGGCATCACTACCATTGAAGAAGTGTTGCGAGTTACGAAAGAATAACATAAAAACACCAGAACATTAAAACACAAGAACATAAAAACAATAGAGTATTTTGTTTTAATATTTTTATGTTTTAATGATTTTATGCTTAAGGAGAAACAACGAATTTCCGACGACAAAAATTATTTTACCGGTATTAATGACTGGCTGATAAACCGGCAGCGCATTTCAATTTCGGAAAAAATATTTTTTGTGCAGCATTTGGCGGTAATGGCCAAAGCCGGCATTTCGCTCGCGAAAGCGCTGGAGATGCTCGCCAAACAAACTACCAATAAACGCTTCGCGGCCATAATTTCTAATTTGCACGGCAAGGTAAACAAAGGCTGTTCTTTAGCCGATGCCCTTAAGCCCTATCAGGGCGTCTTTGACGAGCTTTTTATCAATATGATAGCGGCGGGCGAAGCGAGCGGCACTTTGGAGCAAGTTTTAAAAAGTCTTCATTTGCAGCTTAAAAGAAGCCACCAGCTTGCCGGTAAAATTCGCGGCGCTTTGGCTTATCCCGCCATTATTTTATTGGCTATGGGCGGCATCGGCGCCGGCGTAATGATTTTCGTCGTGCCGAAATTCATCAGCATCTTTGCGGAGGCAAAAATTGAATTGCCGCTGATGACCAAAATTTTAATCGCCGTCAGCGCCGCCATCACGAACCACGGATTATCAGTCGCCATCGGCGCGCTGATAACTTTAATCGTCGTTATTAAATTTTTCAGCGTTGATCTGGGAAAAAAATGGCTGCATTTTATTTTTCTTAAATCACCGATTATTGGACCCATAGCCAAAAAAATCAACCTCGCCCGCTTTGCCCGCACGATGAGCGCTTTGTTAAAAACGGACATCAAAATCGTGGAGAGTTTTAAAATAACCGCCACTACCGTCAATAATGTTTATTACCGGCAATCGCTTTTGGAGGCGGCCGAAAAAATAAAAAAAGGAGTGCTGATAAATAAAGTGCTGGCTGATTATCCTCTGCTTTACAATCACGTAATTTTACAGATGATTACCGTTGGCGAAGAAACCGGAGAATTAGACGCGATTTTAGAAGAAATCGCGGGCTTTTATGAAGAAGAGGTGGAGGAAATAATGAATACTCTGCCGACTATAATTGAGCCGATTATCATTTTATTGCTCGCCGCCGTCATCGGTTCAATGGCCGTGGCGATTATTATGCCGATGTATTCGCTAACGAGCGCCATCTAAATTTTCAATTTCTAATTTTAGATTGGAAATTATGTTAAAAAATACTCGCCAAAAACAAAATGGCTTCTCTCTTCTTCAGCTTTTCACCGTTATCGGCATTATCGCCATCATGGCCGCCATTTCTATTCCGGCTTTGCGGCAATACCAGCCGAGCATGAAACTCAAGGCCGAAGCGCGCCAACTGGCGTCTGATTTGCGCTATGCCCAGCAATTAACCATTACCGAACAAAAAATGCACTATATTGAAATTAATTCCATTGACGGGCGTTATTCGTTAGTTAAGCAAGAAAATCCCTCCGCTCCGCTCAAAACGGTAAATCTGGAACCGGGCATTAATTTTCAAGCCGTTACCGGCTTTGACAACAACCGGATTATTTTTAATTCCTACGGCGCCGTGAGCCAGGCCGGACAAATTATTTTAGTTAACGCTCAAGGCAACGCTTACACAATCAACGTAAAACCGTCAGGATATGTGCAATTGGCGCAATAACACTAGACCATTAAAGCATGAAAACATTAAAACAAAAGAGCAATGGTTTCACACTTATTGAAGTAATGGTTAGCATCGCCATTATCACGATTGCTTTTTTCGCAATCGTTAATTTTTTTCCGGCCAGTTTGAAAATCAACGAGAAAGCGCAAAATTTAACAACCGCCGCCTATCTTGCCCAAGCCGGCATTGAACAAAGTTTGAGTTTGGGCTACGAGCCGTTAGGGACGGGTACGGTGGAGACAAAAGACAGACTGTCGGCTGATATCGCGGACTTTCGCTACCGTTTTTATCGGCAAACAACCGTAGCTTATATTGACAATAATTTAGCTGATTCCGTAAGCGACACCGGCTTAAAAAAAATCACATCCGTTGTTTATTGGCAGAATCCGATGGAACTGATTGAACGGCAATACGCGATTACCACATTATTAAGCAAGAATTAATTAACAAACAAAAATCTGCGATCTAAAATCTTAAATCTAAAATATCGCTTTGGTTTTACCCTCATTGAAGTCATTGCCAGCGTGGCTATTTTTACGCTGGTGACGCTGGTTGCCTACAGTCTGTACTCGCTCGGTCAAAACACTTACCGCCGCGGCGGCGCGGAAATGGAAATTTGGCAGAATGCGCGCGCTACGCTTGACCGCATGACGCGCGAGGTAAGGCAAGCGGAAAGTTTGACCACTATCCTGCCGGCCACCGACGGCGACCTGAATAATCCGCCGGCGAACGAACTGCAATTCCAAAGCGGCCATGATGCCTCCGCCATCACTTATGTCCGCTACTATTTGGACGGCGCTGATTTAATGCGGCAAAAAATCGCTTATTATTTTTCCATCCAGCCGGAAGTTTATGTTGCCTGCGACAGCCAAGACCAGTTTGGCAATCCGCCGCAGTCAATTATTTTGGAAGACAGCCTTGTCGGCGAATACTTTACGGACTTGGATTTCTGGCAAAATAATAATTTAATCAATATTATGATTCATCTGTCAAAAAACGATCGGGTAATTGATTTAATGACCTCTGTTTATGGCCGAAACTTATAAAAATGATCAAGGTGGCGTTACTCTCATCCTTACTCTTATTGTCATGAGTCTGTTATTGTTTTTGGGTATTTATTTCATGTCCTTTGCTTTAGCTGATTATAAAATTTCTTTCAGCCACGCGCAGGCCGTGCAGGGCTATTATCTCGCTGAAGCCGGACTGCATGAAATGATTTATAAATTAAAAAATGACGACGCTTACCGCGTCCCCTTTGAGACTGACTCTGATTGGTCGGCGACTCTTAGCCGCAATAATGTTTTTAACACGGGTGAATCCTATTCCATTTCCATCCGCAACAACAGCCAAGCGCACGCGCAAATCGTCGCCACCAGCTCAATCAGCCTGCTTGACGCCACATCAGCCCAGCGAGTCACTCAAACTGACGTTTTTAAAGCTTTGGGGCAAAGTCCGGTCCAAGACAGTTCGGGATACGCTGACGGCAATATTGAAATTTCCGCGAGCATAGTTAATTTCCATAACGGCAGCGCGCGCTCCAACAATATTTTTGACGTTAAATTTGCCGGCACGGTAGCTATTGATAAAGACCTTAACGCGACCGGCAACTTCCTTAAATCTTGGGCCTCCACCGTTATGACGAGCGGCGTCAATGTTGATTCAGACTCAAGCCATGTCCATGCCGCCAATTATCCTCCGGCCGCCGCGCCGATTAATATGCCGGGGGTTGATTTTGATTCAACCAGCCCCAATTCTTACAAGAATCGCGCGATTGCCACCGGCGTTTACCATACCTCCAGCGCTTTTGAAACGCTAATGCGTAATAATCAAAATCTGACGCTTAACGAGGCTATTACTTACGTAGATGGAGACGTGAAATTATGCGGGGGGCAAAATTTAATTATTAACGGCGTATTGGCAATTGGCCGCGATTTAATCGTTGGCCAAAAGTATGGCTGCTGGTCTCGCTACGGCCTTAATTCTATAACGGTTAATCATGCTACTGGCCAGCCAGCCGGAATTTTAGCCAAAAGAAAAATATATTTTGAAACTAGCACCGGAACGATAAACATAAACGGCATCATCTACGCCAATGACCAATTAAGCGTTGCCGGAATTCCTTTTGGCATGAATTTTGAAACTCGCGGCGGCATGATCAGCCGCAAATTAACTATTACCAGTTTTTGGCGTCCGCTTAATATTTATTACGACAATGCTATTTTAGCCGAGGTTTTAGGCGCGACCGAATTTTCGCCGGTTGTGAACATTGAACACTGGGAAGAAGAGTATTAAAATTTCTAATTATTCCAATTGACCTTAGGTTAATTAGAAATTTATGTTTTTATGTTTTAATGGTATAATATTCGTATGAACATATTTAATACTCCGTCAAAATATCCGGTCGGCATTGATATTTCCGATTTATCAATGAAACTGGTTCAGTTAAATAAAACCAGACAGGCGGTTGTTCTGCAAACTTTGAGCCGAGTGGCGGTGCCGTCCGGTTATATTGACGGCGGCGCAATAAAAAATAAAGCCGGCGCGGCGGAATTATTGCGTAAACTGCTGACGGAAACTATTTTCGGCAAAGTATCTTCCCGGGAAGCGGTAGTAAGTCTGCCGGAAACAAAAACTTTCATCAAACTGTTATCATTGAATTCTGCCGGAGAAAATCTGTCTGACGCGGTCAAGGTGGAAATAGCCAAAAACATTCCTTACGAATTGGCGGATGTCAATTACGATTGGCAGGTTATTAACCAAAATCGGGATCGGCAAAAAATTTTAATCGCCGCCGTTCCCAAAAAAATCGCCGATGACTACGCGGCTATTTTGGAAGGAGTCGGGTTATTGCCGGTGGCTTTAGAAATTGAAGCGGCGGCAATCGCCCGCAGTATCTTGCCGCTTGCTTACGAATCCGATAAAACAACTTTGATTTTGGACATCGGCGCCAGCCGTTCCGGACTGATTGCTTACGCCGATGGCGCTATTTTATTTACTGCCAGTCTGCCGATATCCGGCAAAAAATACACGGCCATAATCGCGCAAAAATTAAACTTAACCTTAGCCAAAGCGGAGGAGGCAAAAATTATTTGCGGGCTTGATTCGCAAGCCGCTCAAGGAATCATCGCCAAAACGCTAAAACAAATGACGGACGAATTGGTGGCGAAAATAAAAGCCGCTTTGCAGCACTTGGCCGCTTACTATCCGGCCAATCTATCGGTCGGCCAAATATATCTTTGCGGCGGCGGAGCCAGCCTGCTCGGGTTGGACGCGATGTTAAAGCAAAAATTAAACATTGAAGTAACCATAGGCGATATTTTTACCAACATTCGCGTCACCTCAAGGCAAAAAGAAAAATATCTGCGGGAAAAATATTCCGCCGTTAACGGCGAGGCGCAACGCCGCGAGCGTCAACAGGATTTTTCCCTTACTTTCGCCGCCGCCGCCGGGCTGGCTTTACGGAGTATTTATCTCAACTAATATGCTCACAACTTTAAATCTGCTGTCGCCAGAGCAAAAAAGAAAAGCGCGTAATCAAAAAATAAATTTGTTATTTAAAAATTTTACCGTTATTTTATTTTTTACGGCGCTCTTGATTTCGGCTCTAATGCTGGAGGCGGAATATACCCTGCGAAACAGCTCGTTGAAAACATCAGAAACAAATTATCAAAGCAGCCATTATTTTAACGCGCGCCTTAACAATATCAATAATTTGTCGCTCTTAATCAATGAAGCGAAAAATAACCATTACCGGTGGTCGTACTTGCTCGCGGATATTGCCGCCGCCACTCCGGCCAACGTCAAATTGTCCGCTTTAGAAATAAACAGCGATAAAAAAACGCTCACTTTGCGCGGCCTGGCCCTCGCGCGCGATGACTTGCTAATTCTTAAAGCTAACTTAGCCGAATCGGAATTATTAACCGACATCAATCTGCCGGCGCAAAATTTAGCGGAAAAAAATAATATTAATTTTATAATAAACGCTTCTCTGCCGCTGGAAAAATACTATCATTACTAATCACATGGGTTTAAAATGGCTCGCTAAATTAAAAGAAAAATTTGCTAAATCGCAAACCAGGACGCTGATGCTCGCGGCGGCCATAGCTATCGCGTTGATAATTATTTTCGTTATTTATCCCGCCGCTCTGAATTTATGGGGTATTAGCCAAGAAATAACCCGGCAAAAGAAGGAATTGGAAAATCGGCAAGCAAAAAATTATGAATTAAAAGATATTATCGCGAGCTATAAGCGGTATGAGCCAAAATTAGAGTTGCTTAACCGCTCGGTAATGAGTAAAAATCGGGAATTGGAATTTATTACCACTTTGGAAGATATCGCGGCGCGCTGTAATTTACAACAAAAAATTACCATCGGCGATTATCAAGCGATGCCGGGAACCGCTTTTAATAAAATGCCTCTGCAAGTTACCTTGCAAGGCGCGTATCTTGATGAAGCCGCTTATTTGCAGGCACTGGAAAAACTGCCGCCTTACGTCAACATCAAACAAATCAATTTGAGCGCCGCGCCGGCAGGCGGGCAGCCGGCTGACGCGTCAATTTCCGCCGGCGCCGGCAGAATAATCACCATGTTTATTGCCGCCGATACTTTTTGGCAGTAGAAAAAATTCAGTGAAATTTTTAAACTATGCTCAAGCGCCTATTCAATCTCCTTAACCAAAAAATAATAAAGCACAATATTATAGTTTTAACCGTGTTCACTTTAATCGTGCTTTTATCCGCGCTGGTTTTTTTGTATAAAAATTTCTATCAGCCGATGAATGATATCGCTGAAATTTTTACCCTAAAAGGACAGGTTAATTTTACCGCTATTGACGAAAAATCGTTCAATGAGGCCTACGACGGCATCCGGCAAAAAAACGAACAGCCGTCCGTTCCGCTTGATAATTTTAACTCGCCGTTTTAAACATGTTCAAATAGTTAGCGCGGATTTAAAACGCTTGCGAACCTCTAATGCGAATGCCGCAAATATTATCTTTTAACTTTTTACTTTTAACTTGCGCTTTCTCACTTCTAACTTCTTACTTCCCTCACTTCCGGCGCCTCCTCTTTTATCGCCCGCTCAATTCCCTGCTGAAGCGTCATTTGCGCCATCGGACAACCGGCGCAATGCCCCTGCAATTTAACTTCTGCCACGCCGGTTTTTTCGTCAAAACTGACAAACTCCACATCGCCGCCGTCTTGCGCAAGCATCGGGCGGATTTTATTTAACGCTTGGTCTATTTTATTTAAAACATCTTGTTTGGCCATATTTTTGCTAAAATTAAATAATAAATATTAACTGCTGGCGGAGCACTCCCCCTTATAAAGAGGGAGAGTAAATACTGCATTATTCCTCCCCTTTATAAGGGGAGGTGGACGCCGCTTCGGCGGACGGAGGGGTTAACAATTTAACAATTTTCTAATTAACAAACACCTTCGTCCCCGCCTCCGCCCAGTTGTATAATTTTTCCGCCGGGCCGACGCCGAGGCGCACGCAACCGTGCGAAACCGGAATGCCAAGATGGTTCGCGCCTTCTTTCGTGCCGTCGTTCCATTCCGGCAATTCGTGAATGCCAAAGCCGCGCGCGTCAAACATCAGCCAATACGGCATCCAAAGTTTCGCTTTACTTGACCAACGGCGTAAATTTTTTTCCAAAACTTTATACTGTCCGGCCGGCGTTTCCATTCCCCGCTTGCCGGTAGAAATCGGGTATAATCCTAGCCGCACCTCGCCTAAGTTATATCCGAGCAGTTGATTTTTCGTGTCAATAAAAATTTTTTTCTCTAGCTTGGCTTTGCCGGACTTGGCCGGGTCATAACCGTTATTTATCTCGTCGCCATCGCTAAAACCGTCGCCATCAGTATCCGGATTAACGGGATTAGTGTGAAAATTTAATTCCATTTTATCAGTTAAACCGTCGCCGTCGGCATCGTTAATTTCTAATTTGGCGTTACCCGCCGCATAAGGCGAGTATCCGCTGTTTAATTCCGTCCAATCATTGTAGCCGTCATTATCCGTGTCCGGATTGTCCGCGTTAGTATGGTAAATATTAATTTCGTCATAATCCGAGATGCCATCGCCGTCGGTATCGGGAAGACCGCTGGCATTCGCAACTATAGGCAAAAATATAATTAGCGTAATTATGATAAAAAATTGCTTCATTGAGATAGTTGTTAAATTGCTACATTGCTAAACTGTCACGCAACGCACTAAAAAATATCAACAATTTAGCAATTTAGCAATTAAACAATTTGTCTTCATTTTACCATTCCTTGACACTTCTTTCAACCATTGCTATACTGGCTTACAAGATTGCAAATTAATTTGTGACGGTAAATCTGCAATCTAAAATTTTAAATCTAAAATTAAAGTTATGGCACATAAAAAAGCAGGCGGCTCCACTACTTTGGGCCGCGATTCCCGGCCAAAATACTTAGGCGTAAAACTGCACGAAGGTGAAAATGCTAAAGTCGGTTCAATTATCATCCGCCAGCGCGGCACCAAATGGCATCCGGGCAAAAACGTGAAAAAAGGCGGGGATGATACTATTTTTTCCCTAATTAACGGCGCGGTAAAATTTACCAAAAAAACCTTAAAAAAATACGACGGCAGTTTGAAACAGGCGACGGTGGTTAATGTATTGCCGGCGCAAAAGTAAATAAACAAAATTGAGAATTAAAAAAATTCGGCGTGTTTGGCCGAATTTTTTTATATGGTGTGATGATTTATTTACAGCCGATCGCTGTGCGATTAGTAGTGGGATTTAAGGAAAGGCTGACACTATTGTAAACATGCATATTGTTTCCATCATAATAACACCAAGTGGATGAACAGCTCGGTATTTGAGAGCACCCTTGATGATAATATGTTGAATCTCCAAACCCCGGTTCGTAATTATTAGCTACTGTATTAGCAAAAGATATTGGACCAGTATCCGCATAATGATAACAAGTGTCTCCGTTGATATTATTTCCCCACCCAATCGTGCTGTATGCCTGCCAATAATCAGCCTGTGTCCAGCCGCTTGGGCAAGATACGTTAGTTCCAGTGATTTTACACAAAGTTCCTGAAGAGGATGTGTAGATACTCCCTCCAGTCTGCGCCAGACAATTATTGCCGGTATGCGTTGCGCCCGGATATGTTAATGTGGATGAATATCCTACTAACTTTTGCAATTCGCTAAGAATCTGACTATGTTCATTACTAATGGAAGTAGCAAGAGCAGCTAAATTAGCTCTGATATTTTTTAATGAATCCGTGTCTTTGACAAACCCTGTGCCCATCATAGATTCCTGATTCGCGAGCGTCGCGTCACCGCCGCCGGCCGCGTCCACATACCCTTTTGTGGCGGCGTCATTGGCATCTATTGGCGTTGGTAGTTTCAAATACCCGGTGGACGTTATTACCAAAGCGTTCTTAGTAGAAGTGGAAGTAACG
>PFAS01000041.1 GCA_002778635.1 Candidatus Falkowbacteria bacterium CG10_big_fil_rev_8_21_14_0_10_43_11
ATTTAAACAAAACTAAATTCAAATATTCCCTAATTGGAGTTAGTCCGATCTTGGAGTGAGAGATCTATAGATACAGAAAAATTTAAAACAATCGGATATAGCGATACGTTAATTTAAAATTATTAAATATAATGAACTAAAATTTTTATGCTTCCCAATCCTTACAAAAATGCGATGATTTATGAGGATAAAAAATTGTACGCCTGTCTGGCTAACGAGCCGATTGTTGAAGGGCATACGGTCGTCGTTTGGAAAAATAAAGTAACGGATCTTCATTTGCTTTCCGGTAAAGACTACGAATATTTAATGGATAAAGTAAACGACGTCAGAAGCGCCATGCTAAAAGCTTTAAAGGTTGAAAAAATTTATCTGGTGTACACGGATGAAGTAAAACAAGTCCATTGGCATTTAGTGCCGCGTTATCGTAAAAAAGGATTTAAAAATTTTACGCATAAACCCGGCAAAATAAAAAATTTTTTATTGGATGACAAAATAAGAGCTTGTTTAAACATAAAAAAATGATTAATTTTTTCGCCCAAATTTATTTATAACGCTACGGGATAAACTTCGGATTGACGGATGCGTTAAACAAAAAATCCCTGCCTCACGGCAGGAATTTTTTTATATCCAAGTGTTTTAATGTTTTTATGCTTTAATGTTTTAATGTCTAATTGGTAGCTAAAATGCTCCGCTTGTACGAACTTAGATTTTCCAGCGCGATACCCGTGCCTTTCGCCACGCAAAACAGCGCTTCGTCCGCGACATACGCCGGCACGCCGGTAGTGCGCGCGAACAACTGATCAATATTGCGCAATAAACTGGAGCCGCCGGCAAGTACCATGCCTTTATCCATAATATCAGCCGCAAGCTCCGGAGGCGTATTCTGCAATACCTGTTTCGCGGAAGCGACTATCGCCTCCAGCTCGGTCTGAATGGCGTCCGTCACGTCATCGGAAGTCACCGTCAGCATGCGCGGCAAGCCGGAGACGATATCGCGCCCTTTTATTTCCATAGTTAATTTATTCTCCAGGTACAATGCCGAGCCGATATTAATTTTTATTTCCTCCGATGTGCGCTCGCCAATCGCCAAATTATATTTTTTGCGGACGTAATTCGCTATTGCCGCGTCAAATTTATTGCCGCCGACGCGCACCGAGTTGATGGCCACTATCCCGCCCAAACTGATGACGGCCATTTCGGCCGTGCCGCCGCCAATGTCAATAATCATATGACCGGACGCGGAGCCGATCGGAATATCCGCGCCAATCGCGGCCGCCACCGGCTCTTTGATAATGTATGCGGCTTTGGCGCCGGCGGCAATGGTCGCATCCGTTACGGCGCGCCGTTCGGTGGAAGTAATGCCGGCCGGCACCGCAATCATCACTTCCGGCCGAAACAGGCGCACGCCGCCCAAAGCTTTATTCACAAAATAGCGCAACATGGCTTCCGTCGTCCGATAATCGGCAATAACGCCGTCTTTCAGCGGCTTAATCGCGACGATTGTTTCCGGCGTGCGTCCGACCATTTCTTTCGCTTCGTTGCCGACCGCCAAAATTTTACGGTCAATTAAAGAGATGGCCACGACTGACGGCTCATTAATTACAATGCCGCGCTTGGGCAAGTGCACGAGCGTATAAGTTGTTCCAAGGTCTATGCCGATACGTTTAGCAAACATACGATAGTTATTAAAGTTATTATTCGTAATTCGTGGCAATTCGTTAATTTATTAGTGTAAATTAGTGATCAATTGTTATCACGAATCTACACAAATACTAAACTAATCTTCACAAATCACGAATTACTTGTCTTGGCTAACCCCCATTTAAAAAAATATTTCAACCAACTGGCAATATGAATCCTGATGCTTTCATTAAAAATGCCGGTTAACCAATTGCCTTCCCCGCTAAAACGATGCGGGTAATGGATAATAACGCTGGCCGGATAATACCAAACTTCATAATTGGCTTTCCGCATGCGGCGGCAAAAATCGGCGTCTTCAAAACCCAAAAAATATCGCTCGTCAAAATAACCGACTTTGTCCAAAGCTTCGCGGCGAATAAACAAACAAGCGCCGTAGAGCCAATTGGCATGGCTGGCGACGTCGTAATTCTGATCTTTAGTTAAATACAAATCCAGTTGCCGCTTTATCCGTTTTAATTTCTGCAAAGGCGTGCGGCGGTATATCGGCGTCAAAAAAGACGGGAAACGGCAGCGGGTGTATTGCAAACTGCCGTCCGGGTTAATTAATTTCGGCCCGACGATTCCTATCGGCTGATTTTTTTCCATAAAATCACGCATTTTTTTAACTGCGTCAGGCAAAACGACCGTATCCGGATTTAAAACCGCTAAATATTTGCCGCTTGCTTGTCTAATTCCTAAATTATTACCCGCTCCCATGCCCAAATTACGGCTGGCTTGCATAAAAATAACGCCGGCAAAATTTTCCCCCAGCGTTTCTTTAACGCCGTCGCCGGAATTATTATCCACTACGATAATTTCATACCGCAAATTCCCCAAATCAGAAGCAACGATGCTTTTTAGGCAATTTTTGAGCAAACCCTTATTTTTATAGTTTAAGATGATGAAAGAAATATCCATAAATAAAATTTCTAATGACGAATTTTTAATTTCTAATCAAACTACAATACCCAACACTCAATGACTAAAAAAATAATTTAGATATTTTGTCATTGGATATTGATTGGAAATTAGGTTAATTAGGAATTAAAAAATTTTATTGTATCCATCTCTTCACGCTCTTTGGCTTTATTTTTTGGCGTTCTTTCAGCAATCGCGGCAGCCGCTTAATTACTTCCGTCCAAGCGTAAAGCGTTTTTTGTTCCAACAGTAAAATATACAAAAATTTTTTAAACTCGTACCAAGAAATAAAAATTCCGTAGCGGACAAAATCGGCAACGGACAAATTTTTTATTAAAACAAACAAATGGTTGCGATAGGAAAAATAATTAGCGAACGACGAACGATCTAGGCGGCGATTAATTACTTTAAAACCACCAGTCGATTCATCTCTCGCTATCTTGCGCTCATGATAAGCGGCTGCCGAGCCGATATTCCAAGCTTGCCAACCGGCAGACTGCAGGCGAAAAGCCAAGTCAACATCTTCTTTGTAGCTAAAAAAACTTTCGTCAAAATAACCGACTTGTTTTAGCGCTTCCCGCCGATAAAGCGGCAGGCAACCGGAAACGCCAAAAACCGCTCGGTTGCCATCGTATTGCCTGTTGTCTTGGCCGCCCGCGCCGATATCCGTTATCTGAAAAGACGGGCTCAAACGCAAACCAGCTGTGTCTATGATATCGGTTTTCCCGTTACTCGTCAATTTATGCGCGTATTTAAAATTCCAACGCAAAATTTTGCCGGAAACCGCGCCAACCGGCGGATTATTTTCCATAAACTTCATTAATTTGGCGATATAATCCGGTTCTATTAGCGTGTCTTGATTTAAGAGTAAAACAAATTCAGCCCGGCGCTCTTTAATTATTTTATTATGGCCGGCGGCAAAACCGATATTTTTTGGCTCCGGCGGCAAAATTTTGACGTTAACGCGTCCGCCCGTAATTTCCGTTATTACGGCGCTGCTGTTATCATCCGAGCCATTGTCCAAAATAACCAGCTCCCAATCTTGGCAAATTTGATTAAAAACCGAAGGCAAACAATACGGCAGATAAGCCGAGCCGTTATAGGCAACCAAGCTAATTGTTATTTTTTTACCCATAAATAATTTAAGACCATGCGCTTAATCACGCGCACGGTCTCCTTTTTATAAAATGTTGCGCGTAATTTAACTGCCGGCGGCGGGATTTATTTTTACCGCCGGACTAACCATTCCCTCGCCGCTGACATCCACCGGCGCGCGGCTGGAATAACCTTCGGCCGTGATTGATTCCAATTTAAATTGTACGGTTTTGCCGGCGGCAATAATTGCCGTGTCCGCTTTTACGGTTAAATTAAAAGAGGCATTGGCGGCGACGGCAACGCTTAAGTTAGAAAAAGTATAAGTGCGCGAATTAGGCTGGGAAATTATCGGCGAAACTCTGCTTCCCGAATACAAAGCTAATTCCGAAAAACCGCCGGGATAAGTGACGTCACTGGAAGAAGTGGCTAAACTGACTACAATGCCGGTAATTTTAATTTTTTCGTCAACTGACGCTTGCAATTTAAAACTGCCGAGCTCAATCCCTTTGTTTCCCGCCACTGCTATTCCCTCATTACTTAATACGCCGGCGGTTAAAGCCAGCCGTGGCGCGTAGACGCGCATTAGTTGGCCGGCAGTAGCGGTTGTTTGGACATACTCGGTATTATCTAAACCAATTTTATAACTTAATTCAGGAATATTGACTTGGTAATTATTGCCGGTTTGAGAATTTTCCGGAACTTTGGCTACGACCCAAAAAGTAATGGTGGCGTTAGCGGCGACCTTATAATTGCCTAAACTAATGTCAGCTATCACCCCACCGGCGACTTTTTCTTTGCCGATAATTACGATTTTTTCTTTAGTTTTAGTCTCCATGACATAAATATCGTCAGCGATGTCCGGCGCGCCGTTAAACTTTTCCACCCGCAATTTTACCCGTTGTAAAAAAATATTTTCACCGGCATTGCGCAGTTCAAACTTGCCAAAAATCGTATCTGCTTGCCCGCGAAAAATCTTCGTATCTTTTTCCTCTATTTTAGAGGCGATTAAGCCGATGCCAATCCGTTTAAACACTACTTTGTTATAAGCATCGCTTCCGCCTAAACCGATGGGGAAATTTTCGGATACGCCAGAAACTGTTAAATTAAATCCTTGTGTTAATCCTTTAACCTTAATATCATTCGGACTATCAAACACAAATTTTAAAGTTGTATTCTCCCCTTTTAAAATATCCGCTTTGAGCATTAATTCCACTGGCTTATTATTCGCGACCGTGATATTGTTTTTGCTTAAATCAAAAATCGCTTTATGGTTTTGCAGATCACGCGCTGTAGCAATCAACTTATTATCTTGATAAAGAGAAATGTTATCAATGTCGCCGCTTTCCGCTGTTCCATAGTTAGTAAAAGCAATGGCGCTGATAGATGCTTTTTCGTTGCCGGTTGTTTCGCTTATGTTGAATTTGGCGATTGTTTCTTTTTTTGTACCCAAGTTTACATTGCGAGCGGTACTGTTTATTTCTTGGCTTAGTATTTTTATTTGCCCAATTATTCCTTCTGCCAAAATTAACTTATGCGTTGCGCCATTAAGTGGGAAAATGCCGGTAATAACCGCGTCGGAAACAATATCTTTTTCTGATTGCAAGCTCAAACCAATAGTATGATTTACTTCGCTTCCGGTTGCAAAACTAACTTTTACGCGCAATAGTTTTGACACAGAGCGGGGGATAACTAATGGATTCTTGTCAAATTTTATTTTAATGATGTTATTACTAATGCTGGTACTAATGCTGGCGGTAGAATCAAATTCCAAGCCATTTTCGTCTTCAATTGTAACTGTGGTTATTTTATCAATACTTAATAAGCCACTTTTAGTAAAAGTTAAACTGTTAATATTTATGTTTCCACTCAAAGCTTGCAACTTATAGACTGCGACGATGTTGCCGGCGGTGGCATAAGGAAAAATGCTCGCGGATGGAGAGGTTTGATCTAAAGTAACAATTAATTGCTTTTCAAAATTCACTGCTGTCGTCGTTGATCCGTCCGTGTTTTTTTTGGTTAAATTTACGTTAAAATCAATGTTGCCGTAAGTGTTTAAATCCGCCCGGCTGGCAGTTAAAATTTTATTCCAGTCAAAGCCGGCGTTAATAAATTCATTGGCCGAAGGAATAGGCGCTTTCTTGCCGGCGTAAATATAATAGACGACCGGATTGTCCGCCGCTTTCAATAAATTAGCGTCATCCCAAAAACTTAAATCTTTACTGGAAACTTCCACCACGTCAGACCAGCGATTGGCCGGATAAGAAGAAAAGGCGGCAGGCGAGGGATGGTATTTTTTTACATTCTGCGCGTACGCTAAAAAATAAACTTTGCCCGTTCCTCGCTCTTTTACTAAACGGACCAACTGATACTTATTTAACTCCCGTTCGCTCACTATTTTCACGTCGCGGAAATTGTAGTCGTATGAATAAAAAACTTCTTCGTTGCGAATCAGATACTTAAATTTTCCGATTAACGCGTAGACTCCCGGATTGTTAGCTGATTTCACTAGCCGCACTTGACCGGAAAACAAGCTTAAATCCGACGGCTGGTTTTGCGCCGTTATTCCCAATACTTTCCCTTCCTGCAAATACTTATTGAAAGCGTACGAAAAAGCGACTGCCGCCAAACTAAAAGCCAGCAAGCTTAAAATAGCAAACCACAAAACTGACGCTCTAATTGTGCGTAACCAAACAGTTGCCGTCATAATGTTAGTTAGTTACTTAATTAACTGACTAACTAATATTATAGCATAAAATAACTAATGCAAACAAATCAAAAAAGCAAGATAAATTTTTCTGCTTTAATATAATGAGTGTCTTTACGACTTCACTCGAACCTATTTTATCAAAAATTCGTAATGATGGCTAATCGTACGCGCGGAGCGCGTGGTGGCTCTGATCAAAATCATACGCTCGACGAATTAAAAACAGAGTGAAGACCCAGCTAGATGGTATGCAACATTTCTATACTTATTACCACTGCACCAAGAAATCGAAAACTCAAAAATGTCCTGAACCCTGTATTCGCCAAGAATCTTTGGATGCGCAAATTTCATCACTTCTGCAAAAAGTTTCTATGCCACAAGATTGGGCGGACTATCTAAACGAGATACTTGAAAAAGACAAAGTGGAATCCGTCCAATCTGTTTCTGCTTTTGTTGAGAAAAATCAAAAAATGATTACGGATATCACAGTAAAGCTCCAGCGACTTTTGGACGGCTATTTAGACCAAGACATAGACAAAGAAATTTATCGTGGAGAAAAAGCCAAACTCCTTTCCGAAAAGAAGTCGCTGGAGGAGTAGATGACTAACCTTGAACAAAAGCATAATGGTTGGCTCGAACCGATGAAAGAATGGATAAAAGTCGCTTCTTCTCTTGAGAAAACCGCAATGGATAGCAACCTTTTTAGCAAAAAGGTTGCTGCCAAAGAAATCTTTGGCTCGAACCTCTTTCTTGGCGAAAAAACAGTCCATCCCGCCGAAGGCGGGACTCCGAATTCGTTTGGAAAATTGGGGGGAAATCAGTGGGACGCGCTTTGCGCGTCCCACGCTCTGGGTGCTTCTGTATCTTTTTCTACAAAACTGGAGCCGTCTGTCGGATTTGAACCGACGACCTATAGTTTACAAAACTATTGCTCTACCGCTGAGCTAAGACGGCCAATGGAATTTTTAATTTCAAAATTTCTTAATTAGCATATCATAATTTCAATATTTTATCAATATAATTTTCAGACGAACGGCTGATGCTTTTTTCCGAGATAGCCGTATCTTTTATCTTATCATAACTATCCATTACCCATTTCATCTTTTTAATTAATTCTTCCCTGTCCCCCGCCTTAAACAAAAATTCAGGCTTTAAAATTTCCGGGATGCCGCCGATGTCCGACGCAATCACCGGCAAACCGTTTTGTTGTGCCTCTATAATAACGGTCGGCTGGTTTTCGTAACACAACGATGGCACAACTAAACACTTTGCCCGACACATTAACTCTTGCACTTCTTCGTGATTTTTTTTACCTAAAAATTGGATATTGGATATTGGATATTGGATATTGGATATTTCCCAATTACCTTCTCCCGCAATTAAAAGTTTACATTTATCCTTGTTGAATTGAGAAAATGTATCAATCAACAACTGAATTCCTTTGTGCTTTTCGATTTGCCCGACATAGAGAAATGTAAATATCGAACCGTCGGAGTCTCCCCCTCTTACTAAGAAGGGGCTGGAGGAGGTGATAACGGGATTGCACAAAACCTCACACTTCGCTTTCTTAAAAAATCCTTTATCTTTGTGCATCTTCATCAGCCACTCTGACGGAGATATAACGACATCTGCTTTGCTAAATAATTTTTTATTAATCCACTGATATATTCGCGCGAACACATTATTGATTTTCCGTTCTTCACCTGCATTCATTAAGCCCGACGGATGCAAAAGCTGAATATCATGTAAAGTATGAATGTGCTTTATGCCGGCGCGCTTAATCGCCAGCGGCGTTAAAAATCCGACACCCATTAAATTATGCGTCATCACCAAATCCGGTTTTTCACGTTGCAAAATTGTTTTTATTTTAAAATAACTCTGAATGTTAAACATGTCTATTAAATGCCAAACCAACCTTAATGCCACCGGCAGTTTGCCAAGGTTGTAGTAAGAGATAAGGTTCCAAGGGAAAAAAAAGTAACGGGTAACGAGTAACGAGTAACGAGTAACGCCACTATCATTGCGAGGAGTTTGTGATGAAGTAATTTCATCGTTTTCTAACTTCTTACTTCTAACTTCTAATTTACTAAAGGGACGCGATGAAATAACAATAACTTTATGTTTTTGACGCACTAATTCATCAGCTATAACACTGATTACCCGTTCCGCGCCGCCGCGGGCGTACTCGCCGTATAAATTGTTGATTAAGATTATCTTCATGCTTCCCACTCTATCATTTTTATTCACAAAAGTCCATATTTAGCTAATTTTAGTTAAAAAATAAATTTGACTTCTGTTAAAAAAGATGCTATTATTTATCGTTACCATTGGTAACCCCTCTTCGGAGGAAAATCTGGGCAAAAAGCCCAATAGAAAGGAGTTTTCTCATGAAAACTCAAATGGCTCTTTTTACAATTTTTATGTTCGTTTCGTTTTTGGTTTCCAGTTTCGGGCTCTCGGCAACATCCGCGACTCCGCAAGCGAATGATGGATTCTCTGATGGAGCGACGTCGGGTTTCTTTGATCCGACATTCCCGGACAATATGTACGAATATGCATACATGTTCGGACAAGGAAATTGGATTCAATTTCCTTCTCAAGACGTTCGGGAAAAAGTCATGAAATCTGTTCATAATGTTTTGGTCGGAGTTTTTGACGATCAAAATAACTTGCAAATCACACCGGCTCTTATGGATATAGCGACCGACCGTATTATTGTAAACGGTTGGGATCGCACAAAAAAAGGCACTATGTTCATTACTTTCCAAAACCAATTTGGTGTGGACTTGGCTTACTCCATGACTCCGCTCTTTAGCGACTTTTCTTTTGAAAAGATATCGGAAGTAATGGCAAAAGCCATTCCGTCCCGGCCGCTCGTGAAAATTGTGTTTCCTTGGAAGATTGAAGACGGCTACAATAAAGAATGGAAAATTATTGTAACCAGTCTTAATGGGGAAAAAATGGACTATAATATTGATGCCTATTATGACTGGGATAATGGGGCGGCAGTTTCTTATGATTTATTCCAGACTACGCCCAATCCCTTCATATTAGGGTTAGACCAAAAAATAAACCTTGAAGTGGCATTAGGAGCGTATGTTCAAGGACCTAGCAGTCCTATCTATAATGCTACGGGAGAAGTAATTGGCGGCGGTTGCAGTGGCGGTGAATTCGGCGTTTTTACTCCTCCTAATTTTAATGTGTCGGTAACACTTGGCGATACATTGGGAGGTATGTTGATTATTGCTGATTCAACCACTCCTGAGCCAAAAGTCCACATTTCTTACGACGGAGAAGGAATATGGACAATAAAAAACGACGAAAATTTTGACATTCGTTTAATGCAAGGAGCGTTATCCGCTCCTTTAACACTGATGAACGGTATAAATATAAAAGATGAGACAGTAACATTTAGCCTCATCCACGATAATGACAATATTTCCATCACCGCTAAATTGTTTGCGCAAGCTTACAATTTCAGTGATGGACTGAGGGGTATCCTCACAATTCCCACTAAACAGGAATGCTCATTCCTGTTCGCGAGTAATACCGTTATTATCACTTCTCCGGCGACTTTTCGTTTTGAACCGGAGGTAACCGTTTCTTATACTAACTAATTGAGGTAATACATACCTTTAAATCCGCACGTCGCGCTTTCACAGCCGCGTGCGGGTTTTTCTTTTTACTAAAAAACCGATGGCGCGTCTCTACTTTATAACTTTTAACTTTTTACTTTATAACTTGATTCAACTTATATCCTATTTTTCTCCAATCATATTTCCTCTCCACCAACTCTCTCGCCGCCCGCCCCATTTTCAGTCGCTTCTGCGGGTAGCGTAGATATTCTTCCAGTTTCTTTTGCAAATGCCGCGCGCTGTCGGGCGCAACCGTAATGCCCTGCACGCCGTTGGCAAAAACCGAACGCACGCCGGGCAAATCCGACGCCATTACCGGCACGCCGCAGGCCATCGCTTCTATCAATACTATGCCGAACGCTTCGGATTTATCAACTGACGGCAATACGAATATGTCCGCCAAATTATAATATTTTACCAAATATTCATCGCTAACTCTGCCCGTAAAAATAACATTCTTTTCAATTTTTAATTCTTTTGTTAAATTTTCATATTTTTGCCGCCTATCTCCATCTCCGATAATTAACAATTTAACATTTAACAATTTAACAATTGCTTTAATTAAATTATCCACTCCTTTGAAGCTATGTGCTTCATCCAACGCTCCCACAAACAAAACTACTCTCTCCCCTTTTTTAATCCCCAATTTATACCGCAACTCCTGCAGTTCGACAATGTCATAGGGCAATACATGAAATTTATCCAGATGCACTCCAAAGGGAACCTCCACGAATTTGGTCGGATATTTTTTCCAGACATCATTGATGCTGGAATGCGCGACGTAATCCAGCGACGCGGAAATAATTTTATCCGCCCGCTTCATTAAGTTGTTTTTTACTAATTTTAATGGCCAGCTTAAAATTTTAGTATGCCAAGCTAAATTAGGCGTATCCATGTGAAAATGGATGACTAGATTCTTCCGCGGATGTAGAATTTTATAAAGCCAGATAATTTCCGCCGTGCCGTAAAACGGATAATGCAAATAGATAACGTCAAAATCTTTCAGCTCTTGATACAGAGATGGAATAAAAGCACCCAAACCGAATTGCAAAAACGGCTTCAAATATTTTATTTCGTACGGCAAAGACGCAAAATTTTCCGCCTCTGCGTTTTCATATTCTGGGGTAAAAACCATTACCTCGTTTTGGGACGCCAAAAACCGCGCGATTTCATACGCGGAATTTCCCATGCCGCTTTGATAGGGCGGAAAAGTTGCGGTAACGACGGCAATTTTCATATCATTTAACTTGCTTGAGGCGGAGAATAACGTCCTTAACGGCAATTCCGCCTCTGTGTATCTTGATAAAAATTAATTATTTTTTTGCGTTTCATAATTCTGAAGTCTTAATTCGTAATTCAAATACTTCCTGCCTCTCAACTTATCCGGCAAATACTCCTGCTCTTCCTGATAATCATATTCCGGCGAATATTTATAGCCCTTGCCGTAGCCCAAATTTTTCATTAATTTTGTTGGCGCGTTACGAATGTGCAGGGGTACGGGCAAAGCGCCGTAATTTTTTATATCTTCAACCGCTTTACCGTAAGCCGCGTATAATTCATTACTTTTTTTTGATTTCGCCATATACGCAACCGCTTGCGCTAAATTGACCGAACACTCCGGCATACCGATAAAATGGCACGCCTGATACGCGGCGACGGCTTGCGGCAGGGCTAAAGAATTGGCAATACCGATGTCTTCGGAAGCAAAACGGATTAAACGGCGCGCGATATAAAGCGGGTCTTCCCCGCCGGCTAGCATTCGCGCTAAATAATACAAAGCCGCGTCCGCGTCCCCTCCGCGCATTGATTTGTGCAGAGCGGAAATAATATTATAATGCTCCTCGCCTGATTTATCATACATTAACGATTTTTGCAAAGCTTCTTTAATTAAATTTTTAGTAATAACTGCTAAACGTTCTTTCGCAGTTCTCCCTCCTTTATGAGGAGGGGGCAAGGGGGTGGTGGGCAATTGCTGTATTTCTGTGTACTTATAAACTGCCGCGGACTGTACTGCCAGCTCTAAAGCATTTAAAGCGCATCTAGCGTCCCCGTCCGCCATCTCGCATAAAAATCGCAATGCTTCGTCTTCTATTTTAACATCTTTCAGCTCGGTTACGCTGTTTAACGCCCGCTCCACTAAAATTTTAATATGCTCGGCGGTCAATTTTTCTAGCACAAAAACGCGACAACGCGAAAGAAGCGCGGAAATAACTTCAAAAGAGGGATTTTCCGTAGTCGCGCCGATTAAAGTAATCACGCCGCGCTCCACATGCGGCAAGAGCGCGTCCTGCTGGCCTTTGTTAAAGCGATGTATTTCATCAATAAAAACAATTGTTTTTTTACTTTCCGATAATCTTTCAGCGGCTTTGGCAATTTCCCGCCGGATATCTTTAACACCGCTTTCTACCGCGCTTAGTTGCACGAACTCCGCCTGTGTCATATTGGCGATAATGCGCGCCAGCGTGGTTTTTCCGCAGCCCGGCGGCCCCCAAAAAATAATGGAAGGTACGCGATCTTGCTCAATCGCTTGCCGCAAAATTTTTCCTTCCCCCACGATTTTTTCCTGCCCGACAAAATCATTAAGAATTTTTGGGCGAAGACGGTCGGCGAGAGGAGCATTTTGATTTATTATATTAGGCATAAACAAATTTTAACGTCATAATATCAAAATTCAAATGACAAATGTCAAATCAATGTCAAATGTTTAAAAATTCTACATTATTATTTTGACATTTGGATTTTGGATTTGATTTGATATTTGGCATTTGACATTAGGAATTGTCTTATTGCCCATACCTTCTCTCCCTCTTATCATACTCGTCCAAAACATTAATCACGTCCATTTCCTCAAAATCCGGCCAATATTTCTTTAAAAAAATCAACTCTGAATAAGCGCTTTGCCATAGTAAAAAATTAGATAAACGCTGTTCCCCGCCGGTGCGCACGATGATATCCGGGTCGGGTAATTGCCCTTGATACAAATACTTGCGGATAATGCCGTCGTGAATTTGCTCTTCGGTTAATTGTTTTTTGACAATAGATTTAATGGCATCCAAAAGTTCGGCGTGGCCGCCGTAATTGAAACAAATATTAAAAGTGCCGGAAGAATGCGTTTTAGTTTGTTCCATTGCCTCGGCGCACAAAGCGGGCAAATCCCCGGGCAATTCGTCTATGCGTCCGCTGAAAAGCGCGCGATAGTCTTTCTTTTTAAAATCTTCCAGCAATTCTTTTATTCCCTGTCCTAGCAAACTCATTAAATAATCAACCTCCGTTTTCTCGCGATTCCAATTTTCGGTGGAAAAAGCGTACACGCTCAATACTTTTACCCCGCGCAGAAAAAACCAGTCCGCCACCTGTTTCATTTTGTCATACCCTTTGCGGTGGCCTTCCAGTTGCGGCAAGTTGCGTTCGCGCGCCCAGCGCCGGTTGCCGTCCATGATTAGGCCGACATGCGTTGGTATTTTTCTTTTTGTACTACTATCATTATTCATCATATTTTTTAATCAACACCGAATAAATGACTTTAAAAAATCCAAATGACAAATATCAAATGACAAATCAATGTCAAAATCCAAATATCAAATTGTTTAATTTAAGCATTTGGCATTGGAAATTGATTTGACATCTGTAATTTGACATTTGACATTTGTTTGGAATAATTTGGCATAATTTGAATTTTTGATTTTAATCAGTTTCACTCTCTCCCCCGCTCCGCCGATAATTCTGATGTTATTTTTATCAACCGCGAATTCGCGCGCTAAAAATTTAATCAATTCCGCGTTTGCTTTGCCTTTCTCCGGTTTGGCGGCGACGTCTATTTTAACCGTTTCGTCGTCCATTATATCTTTAATCTCCGTTGCCGCCGCGTTCGGCCGCGCTTTAACGCGCAAATATATTTCGCCTTTTTGCCGAAACTGTTGTTTAAATTTTTGGAGCATACAGGTTAAAATTTATCGATGGCAATTTTAATCCAATGGCTATAAATATCCGGATTATTTTTTAGATCATTTTTTAAATCTGCTAAATTCATCCATTGCCAATTTTCCGCTTCTGCCGGATTAATCTTTGGTTCGCCATCGTGATTTCCGACAAAGACATGGTCATATTCATTTTCCGTTAACCCCACTACCGTTGCGTTAAAAATCCAATAAAAACAGCCGTTTTTGACTCTGGTTTTCAATATCTTGCAGCCCAAGCTCGGAAAGTAGCGTGTTTATCGGGG
>PFAS01000048.1:0-13422 GCA_002778635.1 Candidatus Falkowbacteria bacterium CG10_big_fil_rev_8_21_14_0_10_43_11
GCTCGTGAATTTCGGGCTGGTGAACTGGCCTCCCTGATCCGTGTTGAAAATCTCCGGACGATTTTTGTTCGTTTCCAGCGCCTCATTCAGACAGTCCAAACAGAATTCAATTTCCAAATTATTGGATAATTTCCAGCTGATAACATAACGGCCAATTAATTTTTTCAATTCACCGCGGTTTGAACACCGACAGTTTTTTTTTGAGCCAGTCCAGTTCAATGTCCCGCTGGCCGATTATTTTGTATAAATTGTTTAATTTATTTTGGTGGTCAAACTCTTTTTGTTTTTCTTTTTTGCGGTTGTCATTGAACAGCTCCGGCAGATTATCCAGCGCCTGTTTTTTCCAATGTCCGATTTGGGTCGGGTGCACCTGGTAGCCGGAGCTGATTTGGGCAATGGTTTTATCGCCTTTAATTGCGGCTAAGGCCACCTGGGCTTTTTCCTGCGGACTGAATGTCCTAGGTTGCTTGGTCATATTATGTTTTTTGGCTTAATTCTTTCTATCTCATTTTAACATATTTCGTGTCTAGTTTTACCAGACCATTATAGTTACGCCAATAGCCATTGACATTATTAATAATTTGTGATATATTTTTAAGTTCTTTTTATACTAAAATAAAAATAGTTTTGAGGAGGCGATAAAGAAATGACCGCCGTTAAAAAAAGCAAGCTAGTCCACATTTATAACAACCGGGAGATGTATTCCTGGGGAGCCATGATTTCTTTTTTTATTTCCGTTTGTTTTGGGTTAATTTTTTTGGCGTTAATCTTAATAGTATTTTTTGCCCAGGCAAAAGCGGTATTTTTTTTGCGAGGAGTGATACAGCCAATTGATATTGAGGCAGTAATTATGTTCTCTTTAATTTTTGCGATAGTTTTTGGCTGGTTGGTGTTTTGGTTTTTTAGCCGGATTCAAAATTATAAAATTGTGAGTTTTGAATTTTTGCAGAAAGATTTTAAGCCGTATATCTATTATGCTCTCTGCGCGGTTGGAAAAATACTAAAAATTTTTGTCGCTTTTGAAGACAGTCCATTAAAGGTCGATGAAAGGTTGGAATTTAACAGCCTATTAGAGGTAAGTTTAAAAACAACCGAAAGGCTGCCGGAGCAAATGAAGGAACTATTTGTTTTTCCTTTGCTAAAAATAAAGATTGGTTTTAAAAATTTGGTTAGTTCGGAATTATTGCAAATCGTTTTTGTCGATCCGGAATCTTTTCGGCAAAAAATAAAAAGCGAACTGGAAAGAATTCTTCCGCATCGCTTGCGGAACTTAGGATATAATAACAGCCGAGTGCCGCAGGAAAAAATTGAAAAAGCCTGCAAAAAAATAACGCTGAATATTGACGGCGTTAAAATGAACATCGCCCGGGTTTATCCTATTAAGCCTATTCCGGGGCAAGCAGAGCATTTTCATCCAAATAACCCCCTTCTAAAGCGAAAAAGAAAAGAGCAGAAGTGTGATATTGAAGATGGGTTAAAAAAAGTATTAGAATTGCAAAAAAAATTTGAGTTAAAAAAAGGCGATAAATAAATCGCCTTTATTTTTTTCGATAAAACCTCGCCGCTTCCTCCGGCGCAACCGAGTTTATCACGATGCCGCTCCCTAGTTCCACTCCGGCCCAAATAGAATCGCGCGGCTGGATTTTTATGTAAAAATATTGATTAGGATTAGAAATTACCTGGTGCATAAAGAGGTTGTAGGACAAGTTAAGTTTGTGGAGTTTAAGTAAGATTTTTTTTAAAATTTTGGCGGTCGCCTGCAGTTCGGCCGGCGCGAGTTCGGTGATGTTATCAACCAAACGGCGCGGTAAAATCCAGGCCTCATAATGGAATTGGGAAGCGTACGGGCAGAAAGCGGCGATTAGTTTATCGGCATAAATTTTGCGCGGACCTTTTATTTCTTTCTTAATAATATCCGCAAAAACATTGCGCTTATGTTCGGTTTGGTAATTAATCGCGGCGGTGATTTCCTCCTGCACGTCCGGCGGAATAATGTCTGTCGCGAAAATTTGCGAATGAACGTGCGCTAAAGAAGCGCCAGCTTTGGCGCCATTGTTTTTAAAAATTAAAACATAATCCAAATTTTTAATTTTACTTAAAGCGGCGGTGCGGCGCTGGTACATCTTTAGTACGTTCAAAATTTCATTCTCGCTTAATTCTCCCAATTCAACCCCATGCTTGGCCGTATCAATAATAACTTCCTGCGCGCCGTAAGCTTTTTTGTTTTGCAATGTTACGGCCGGATAATCGTTAGGCAAGGATAAAACTTGCCAAGCGCTTTTATCGCCGATGCTGTCAATTATGCTGTTTCGTCTGATTGCTTGCGGGCAAAAAACGCACGGCCGGTTGCGGCGCAGAACGGTTTCTTCGGAAATATCGCGCGGACGCTTTGACCGGCTCGGCGTGATAATGACGTATTTGTTTAAGAGATAGTCTTTTCTTAATTCAGAGTTCATATTTTATATAATAATTAAACAATAAATTAGACAGAAATTAACCAATAATTTTTTTAGGCAATAATTATTGCTCAATTACCCATATATAATATCAAAATTAGGGGGTCTTGACAAATAAATCAGTTTTTTCTAAAATAGGGGGATGAAAAACAGTTAGCACTCCCCATCTTATAAGTGCTAAAAAATTATTATTCATTAACTTTTAAGTCTATGCAAATCAAACCACTCAACGACAAAGTCGTCGTTAAAGCTTCTTCCAAAGAGGAAATGACCAAATTCGGGCTGGTATTGCCGGATACGGCCGACAAAGAAAAGCCGGAACAAGGCGAAGTCGTCGCCGTTGGCCCGGGAAAATTGCTGGAAAGCGGCACCCGCGCGCCGATGAGCGTAAAGATCGGCGATAAAATTTTATTTAAAAAATACAGCCCGGACGAGTTTGAAATTGACAAAGAGGAGTTTTTAGTTTTGAGCGAGAGCGAGATAATTGGGATTATCACTAATTAAAATTGTTAAATTGTTATCACTCGCTAACGCTCGTTAATTGTTAAATTGTTGTAATTTTTAACAATTTAGCAATGTAACAATTTAACAATAGAGCACTGTGAGTTGTTTTGCATAATTAAAGAAGTCAAAATCGTAAGAATATTATAAACATAAACTAAACACAAAAAAATATGGCCAAACAAATTATCTATGAAGAAGAGGCGCGCAAGGCGCTCAAACGCGGCGTGGACAAATTAGCCAATGCCGTAAAAATCACCTTAGGCCCCAAAGGCCGTAATGTGGTGATAGAAAAAAGCTACGGTTCGCCGGTCATAACTAAAGACGGCGTGACGGTCGCGAAAGAAATTGAACTGGAAGACAAGTTTGAAAACATTGGCGCGGAAATCGTCAAAGAAGTCGCATCCAAAACCAACGACGCGGCCGGCGACGGCACGACTACCGCGACCATTTTGGCGCAAGCGATGATTAATGAAGGTCTGAAATTAGTTGCGAGCGGCGTTAACCCTATTGACATCCGCACGGGCATTGAAGAAAAAGTGGAACAGATTATTAAAAGATTAAAAGAAATGAGCAAGCCGATTTCTACCAAAGAAGAAATCGCGCAAGTCGCCTCCATTTCCGCGAACGACAAGGAAATCGGCGGCATTATCGCTGAAGCCATGGATGCGGTGGGTAAAGACGGCGTCATAACGGTAGAAGAAGGCCAGCATTTTGGCGTGGAAAAGGAAGTCGTTGAAGGTATGCAGTTTGACAAGGGTTATGTTACGCCCTATATGATTACGAACGCGGAAAAAATGCAGGCCGAGTACGAGGATCCCTATATTTTAATTACCGATAAAAAAATCGCCGCGCTGGCGGATATTTTGCCGCTTTTAGAAAAACTCGCGCAAAGCGGGCGCAAGGATTTGGTGATTATCGCCGAAGACGTGGAAGGCGAGGCGCTGGCGACTTTCATCGTCAATAAATTGCGCGGCACGTTCAACGTGCTCGCGGTTAAAGCCCCGGGTTTCGGTGACCGGCGCAAGGCCATGCTGGAAGATATCGCGACCGTTACCGGTGGCCGGGTAATTTCCGAAGAAGTCGGATTGAAACTGGAAAATGCCGCCATTTCCGATTTGGGACAGGCGCGCAAAATTATCGCCACCAAAGAAGATACGACGATTGTTGACGGCAAAGGCGATAAGAAAATCATCAGCGAGCGCGTAAGCCAGATTAGAAAAGAAATGGAAATTACCGACAGCGATTTTGACAAAGAAAAGTTGCAGGAGCGGCTGGCCAAACTTTCCGGCGGAGTAGCGGTCATTAAAGTCGGCGCGGCGACGGAAACGGAAATGAAAGAAAAGAAAGACCGCATTGACGACGCCCTGCACGCGACCAAAGCCGCGGTGGAAGAAGGGGTGGTACTGGGCGGCGGTTTAGCGCTCGCGATTGCGGGCGACGCTTTTAAAGAATTAACCGACAAGAAAAAGGACAATCCGGGCGCGCAAATAGTGGACAGCGCGATACTGGAACCAATCAAGCAAATCGTTTATAACGCCGGCAAAGACGGCTCCCTGATTTTATACAACATCATCGTCCATCATCAAAAGGGCAGTACGAACATCGGCTACAACGCGGCGAACGGCAAATTTGAAGATTTAATGGCGGCCGGCATCGTTGACCCGACCAAAGTTACCCGCTTGGCGCTGCAGAACGCCGCGTCCGCGGCCGTGATGTTTTTAACCACGGAGGCGATAATCGCGGATAAGCCGGAGCCGAAAGAACATAATCACGGCAATCCGGGAATGGGCGGCATGGGTGATATGATGTAAAATTCAGTCTAATAAAATAAAACAAACGTTCTATAATTAGGCGTTTGTTTTTTTGTTTGCAATTTTTAAGCAATATGTTAAAATAAAATAAAATTAAGATATAAAAAATATGCTGGAACAACAGGATTTACAACAAATCAGAGAAATAGTAAAGGGAGAAGTCAATTCTTCTTTGGAGGATTTTGCCGTGATAGTGGCTGAAGGATTTAAGAGCGTAGACAAGAGATTTGACGATGTAGACAAGAGATTTGACGATGTAGACAAGAGATTTGACGAAATTAAACGGGATATTGCATCTTTGCGCTTGGATGTTTCTAATATTGATAAACGCCTTACTAGATTAGAGGATAAGGTAGATAGAATTGTTAAAGCGCAAACCGAGGACATAACGGCGGTTGATAAAGAGATAAAAGAAATAAAGAACCGGATGGGTGAATTTAATAAACGTTTAATGTTTTTAGAACAAAAAAAGGTATCTTTAAGTTTGTAATTTTATGTCCGCCCCGTTAAATTCAACCTATCGGGTTAACATCACAATCGGCGCTATTTTAAAAGCAGTGGCGGTTCTTATTTTGTTGTACATTTGTTATATTATAAAAGACATCTTAGCGCTTTTATTTGTTTCTCTAATTTTTGCTTCCGCCATTGACCCCTGGGTTGATACTTTGAAGCGTCGCAAAATCCCCCGCGCCGTCAGCGTGGTTTTTATTTATTTTATTGCCTTAATTATTATTAGTTTTGCCATTTATTCGCTCATCCCGCCCATTACCGAACAGATAAACTCTTTAACGGCCAATTTTCCCGAGTATGTAGAAAAAATAAATTCAGGGTATCAGTGGGTGCGCAACTTTACCATTGAGCATGGCTTGATAGACAGAATTAGAGATAATTTGGGAAATTTTGAAAAAAATTTTCAAATAGCCGCGAGCAGCGTTTTTTCTACGGTCAGCGAGATTTTTGGCGGCATTGTTTCGTTTTTTATCGTGCTCGTCATTACTTTTTATATGGTAGTGGAAGAGGATGCGCTGAAAAAAATCGTTTGGTCGCTCGCGCCGATTGAACGCCAGCCGTATCTGATGCAATTAATTGATCGCATGCAGCGCCAGGTTGGGTACTGGTTCCGCGGCCAGCTTATTTTAATGCTGATTGTAGGCATTTTCGTTTGGATTGGCATGATGTTTTTAATGCCCCAATACGCTCTGGTGCTGGGCCTGATTGCCGGCCTTACCGAGTTTATTCCCTATCTCGGACCTATTATGGGCGCGATTCCAGGCGTATTTTTAGCTCTGACCGTCAATCCTTTTTTAGCTTTGTTAGTGGCAATTTTTTACATAATCGTACAGCAGGTGGAAAATAATATTTTAGTGCCAAAGATTATGCAGCGCGCCGTCGGACTCAACCCCATCATCAGCATTGCGGTGATGATGGCCGGTTTTAAAATCGCCGGCATCGTCGGCGGACTGCTTTCCATTCCGGTCGCAACCGCCATTTCGGTTTTAGTGAAAGATTGGATGAAGATAAAAAACAACGGATAAATTATTCAGTTGCTAAATTGCTAAATTGTTAGTACGCCTTTAAGTATTGCATAACAGTTTAACAGTTTAACAGTTTAACAGTTTAACAGTTTAACAGTTTAACATATGCTTACCATTGAGCGCCCGCAATTCAAAGAACGTGATTTTTTAAATAGCCTCATACTCTTGATCTTAAAGTTAGAGGTTTTTTTTATCCCCTTGTTTTTTTTTCCTTTCGGTTTTGAAGCGTTCGAATTCGGCAAACAGAATTTACTGTGGTGGCTGACCGGACTGGGAGTGGCCTTGTGGCTGATAAAGTCTTTTTTGGTTGATAAAAAAATTATTTATCAGCGCACCCCGCTTGATTTGCCTATTTTGATATTTTTAATTTTTTGGGGAGTGTCGACTTTTTTCAGCGTTGACCGGTTCAGTTCTTTTTTTGGTTATTACGGGCGTTTTTCCGACGCTTATTTAACCACTCTTGCTCTGGTTTGGTTTTATTGGCTCGCCACGCAAACTATTGCGCGGGAGCAAATCGCCAAATTTTTTAACATTTTTGTTTGGTCCAGCGCGGCCGTTTTAACCGCGAGCCTTGCGGCTTTGAGCGGTTTGACGATGAAATTGCCGGTTAGCTGGGATTGGCTAAACATTATCCGCGCTTACTCTTTCAATCCTTTGGGCGGTTCAAGCGAGTCGCTCGCTTTGTTTGCCGCGGCCATTTTAACGCTTACGGTCGCTTTGCACTCTTACCGCGTTAAAGGCGCGAAAAAAATATTTTGGCTTAATTTTAAATATTATCTGCTTTTCGCGCTCGCGCTTTTAAATCTGACGCTAATTAATTTTTCTCTGTCTTGGGTAGCGCTTGTTTTCGGATCAGGCGCGATTTTTGGCTTTGCTTTGTATGTCGTTTATGTTAATAAAGAAAGAGAGGCGAGCTTGATTGAGATTTCCATCGCGCCCGCTTTGGCGCTTTTTATCGGCGCCGTTTTGTGGCTGTTTGTTTTTAGCGGATCGGGCGGGCTGGATATTCATCAGTTTATTTTCCAAAGCGGAGTGCCCAGAGAAATCACTCTAGCGGCTAAAGAGGCGAACACGGTAGTTTGGCAAAGCGCCAAAAATCATCCGCTGTTTGGCTCCGGACCGGGTACATTCGCGTACGATTTTTCTTTATTCCGGTCGGCCGGTTTCAATAACGGGCAATTTTGGCAATTGCGTTTTGATAAGGCGCCGATGCACATTACGGAGCTTGCGGCGACAGTCGGAACTTTGGGGGTTTTGAGCTATCTGGCGATGATCGGCATTTTTTTGCTGGTAAGTTTTGTATTTTTAAAAAATATGTTTCGGGAGGAAAGCGAAGAAAATTACCTCGCCTTTGGCTTTACTTTTACCGCTTTTAGCTTGTTTATAACGCAGGCGCTTTATTTGTTCAATACCGCGCTCGGGTTTATTTTTTGGTTCGCGCTGGCGATGGGGTTCATTAATTGGCGCTTTGCTTACGCCAAAATTTTTTCCGTCAAAGAAATTGATTTAAAACAACATAAAGAAGTGGCGCCTATTATCGCTAGTTTAATTATTTTCGCCGTCGGGTTATGGTTATGGTTTGGCTATCTGCAAGTCAAATTTATTTTGGCGGATGTCAATTACAATAATTTTCGGATCTCGGGCAACCGGGAACGGCTCCTGTCCGCCGTTAAGCTCAATCCCCGGCGCCTGAATTATCATTTGGCCTTGGCTAAAGATTATGTCAATGAAATCAAAGGCGATGTCGCGCTTCTAAGCGCCCCGGGCCAGGACGATAAAATAATAAGCGAGCGGAAAGCAAAATTACAGGCGAATTTGCAGCAAGCCATTAAAGAAGCGGAAATTGCGGCTCAAGTCGCTCCCAATTCCGTAATGGCCTGGGAAACGCTCGGCGCGATTTATCGCGATATCCGGCAAATCGCCGTTGGCTCGGTTGAGCCGGCAATCAAATATTTTAAAAAAGCGAGCGAACTGGAACCGGCAAATCCGGTGCTGGCAACGGAACTGGGGAAATTATATTTAGCGAATAATCAGACCAACGAAGCGGTTAATTCTTTTGAACAAGCGGTTAAATTAAAAAAATATTATCCGGAAGCGCGAATCGGCTTAGCAAAAACATACGACGCGCTCGGGCAAACGGATAAAGCACTGGTTATTTTAGAAGACGAAATTAGCCGTCAGCCGAATGCGGAGGTCATTTACGAAAGCGGCCGGTTATATTATAATCAGGGCAATATTAATAAAGCCATTGAGCGATTTAGCCGCGTCCTGCAGCTGCAGCCAAATTACGCCAACGCCGTCTATAGTCTCGGGATCGCTTACCAAAAGCAGGGTGATAAAGTGCGCGCGCTGGAGCAGTTTAAGAAAGTGCTGGAGTTGAATCCGAATAATGAAGGAGTGAAGGCGGTGATTGAGGAGCTGGTTGGAAAAAATAAAGCAGAGGAGAATAAATAAAAAGCACCAAATCCTAAATTCCAAATTCCAAAAAAATTTCAAATAATAAACCTTAAATTCTAAAATTATATATCCGTTAAGATAATTTTTGGAGAAAATTCAATTTAGAATTTAGAACTTGTACTTTAAAAGTACTTATGTCAAAAAAAATTCAAAATCAGAAAGAAAATAATAAGATGGATAAAATTGTTTCTCTCTGCAAGAGAAGGGGTTTTATTTTTCCCGGCAGCGAAATTTATGGCGGCTTGGCGAATAGTTACGACTACGGGCCGTTAGGCGTTGAATTGTTTAACAATATTAAAAAATTGTGGTGGCGGCGCTTCGTGCAAATACGCGGGGATGTGGTTGGCGTGGAGGGCCCGATTATCATGAATCCGAAAGTCTGGGAGGCATCGGGGCATCTGTCGCACTTTACCGATCCGCTGGTGGAGTGCAAACTCTGCCACCTGCGCCTGCGCCAGGACAAGCCGGATGACATTGCCGCGCACGAGCGCGCGCACCAGGGCAAAAAAGCGGAATGGACGGAAGCCAAAAATTTTAATTTATTATTCAAAACGTTTATCGGCACCGTGGAAGATGACAAAGCGGCTGCCTATCTGCGGGGCGAGACGGCGCAGACAATGTTTACTGATTTTAAATTGGTTATTGAAGCGTTGCGCAAGAAGGTGCCGTTCGGCATCGCCCAAATCGGGCGCAATTTTCGCAACGAAATAACGACCGGCAATTTTATTTTTCGCATGAAAGAATTTACCATTGCCGAACTGGAGTACTTCGTGAAGCCGGGCGAGGATGACGCCAAATTTGAAGAGTGGCTCGCCTCCCAGCAGGAATTTTTTATCAAAGATTTAGAAATAAAGCCGGCGAACATCAAAAAAGTGGAACTACCCAAAGACGAATTGGCGCACTACTCCAAGCGCACGGTGGACACGTATTTCAACTTTCCCTTCGGCTGGGACGAAATCGCCGGCATTGCCAACCGCACCGATTACGATTTGAAAAATCACCTTGAACATTCAAAAGAGAATTTGCGATATCGCGATCCGGAAACCAATGAAGAGTATATTCCTTATGTGGTTGAGCCGACATTTGGTTTGGACAGGATTATGCTCGCGGTTTTGGCTGACGCCTACGAAGAAGTGGAGGCGCGTTCCGGAGCTGACGAGACTAAGCACGAGCAGGAGATCGTTTTGCGTTTGAACAAAAAATTGGCGCCATTTAAAATCGCCGTGTTGCCTTTGTCCAAAAAAGAGCCGCTGACAAAAATGGGGCAGGACATCGCGGCTGCCTTGCGCGAACAGTGGATGATAGACTACGACGAGACGCAGAGCATTGGCAAGCGCTATCGCCGCCAGGACGAGATCGGAACGCCGTATTGCGTGACGGTTGATTTTGACAGTTTGGAGGACAAGGCGGTGACGGTGCGCGAGCGGGATACTATGGAGCAAGAGAGGATAGCGGTTGATAAATTGCAAGACTATTTTAAAGATAAATTTAATTAATAATTTAAGACTGTTACATTGTTAAATTGTTCCATTGTTAACCCCTCCGTCTCGAGCAACTCGGGACACCTCCCCTTAGTAAGGGGAGGAATAATACGGCATTTATTCCCCTGTTATTTTCCCCCTTTATAAGGGGGAGTTAGAGGGGGTGGGGAATGCCAAAGGCAAAGGGTTTGGGAGTTAGGGGAGGTAACAATTTAGCAATGTAACAATTAACTAAAAATATGAAAAAAACTTGGATTATCATCGGCATTATTGCCGTTGTCATCATCGTCAGCTTATTCGGTTACTATAACAAATTTATCACCGCTAATGAGCAAATCGACGGCCAGTGGGCGCAGGTGGAAGCCCAGTACCAGCGGCGCTTTGATTTGATTCCCAATTTGGTGGAATCGGTTAAAGGCATTATGGCGCAGGAGAAAGATGTGTTCGGCCTGATAGCGGACGCGCGCACCAAGTACGCCGGAGCAACGACCGTTAACGAAAAAGCCGAAGCGGCGACCGAGGTGGAATCAGCTTTAAGCAGATTATTGGTAGTGATGGAAAACTACCCGGAGTTAAAATCGGCGGAAAATGTCAATACTTTAATGGCTCAGCTGGAAGGAACAGAAAATCGGATCAGCGTTGAGCGCGGGCGCTTTAATAATACTGTCCGGGACTATAACGTCATGGTCAAACGGTTTCCGGGAAATATGATGGCGGGGATGTTTGGTTTTGACGAGAGGAGCTATTTTGAGGCGGCGGCAGGATCGGAACAGGCGCCAGAGGTTAAGTTCTAAAATCACGATAAAATTATAGGTTCTAAAGAATTTTTATGGAAATTAAAGCCATCCAGTTAAAGCTAAAGCAACTTTGGGAAAATTTTTTAGGTAATTTAAAAAATAATCCGTTGTTCATTCATATTTTTTGGGCGGTGATATTGTTTATTATCACGAGCGCAGTTTCTTTAGCTTATCAAAGTGAAATAAAAGACCGGGACAAGATTGATTTTAACCGTAAAGATATGGCTGCCAGGCAAAGTTCGCAGTATTTTGACGATAGAACGGAAATACAAAACGAAGGCAATATAGCCGATGAGATTAAAAATAATAATGAAATTTGGAAAGAAATACCAGGTTCGCCGTTTGAGGAATTTTCTGAAGCCGGACTTTTGGCCGGCACAGTAAGCAAAGATACTTTAAATGGGTTAGTTTGGAGCAGCCGTTCAGCCAAGCCGCTGACTAATGAATTTACGGCTGATAAAGCGAGCGGCGCCAAAGGCGGGGAGGCATTGGCGTTTTGCGATAATTTAAATAAAATAAAATACGCCGGTTACGCTACTTGGCAGATGCCGGTACAAAAGCAATTAATGCAAGCTTATGTTGACGGCGCATCCCGTAATCTGGCAGACATAAATTACGTTTGGTCAAGGACGGAATTTTTAGGCGACGCAAGCCGTGCGTGGATGGTGAATATCAGCGCCGGAGACGTGGCGAGCAACAAAAAAAGCAACAACAGCAGTATTTATGTGATTTGCGCGGCAACAGAGTAATAAAAATATATGTCGAATAAATCAATAGTAATTTTTGAAGATTTTCCAGTCCGAAGAAAGTGGATGGAAAAAAAAGAAAAATGGTATTTTTCCGTGATTGATATTGTAGCGGTTTTAACCAGGCAGGCTGACTACAAAAAAGCTCAGAGTTATTGGACAACGCTTAAAAATCGTTTGAAACAAGAAGGAAGCGAGATTGTCACAAATTGTGACAAACTTAAATTAGAGGCAAAAGACGGCAAAAAGTATCTAACCGATGTAGCAGATGTGGAAACAATTTTGCGTTTAGCGCAGTCCGTCCCATCTAAAAAAGCTGAGCCTATTAAACTCTGGCTGGCTAAGGTTGGTTATGAACGCATGCAGGAAACAATTAATCCTGAATTGGCAGTTAATAGAGCCAGAAAAAATTGGAAAAACATGGGAGCGCCGGAAAAATGGGTTGAACAAAGAATGCGCGGACAGGAAATTAGAAATAAGCTGACTGATTATTGGCAAGTAAGCGGGGTTAAAGCAGGTATGGAATATGCGAAGTTAACGGATATTATTCATCAGGAATGGAGCGGGTTGACTACCAGACAGCATAAAGAATTAAAAAAAATTGATAAAGAAAATTTACGCGATACCATGACTGAAGCAGAACTTGTTTTTACCGCTTTGGCTGAACTTTCAACTACGCACATTGCTAAAAAAGATAAAGCAAAAGGATATAGTGAAAATTCTGTCTCTGCTAAAAAAGGCGGTGGCATCGCCAGGGGCGCTAGGGAACAATTAGAAAAAGCGACCGGCGAGAAGGTCGTGAGCGATGAGAATTATTTGGCAGAGGGAGTGAGAGGTAAAAGGATTAAGGGGTAAGTAAATAATTTAGATGTTTTTTATGTTAAAAAAAATAAAAAATAAATGCCGGTCGGTTTTAGAAATTTTTGCAAAAATTTCAGTTTTTATTTTTTTTAGTTTTCTAGGTATATATTCAGTACAATCATTTACCGAGCCGATTGCCGGACCTGGCGTTTTCGCGCCGGGCGAATCAGCCTCCACCAGCCCGTTAACCGTATTACTGGGCGCGACCAACAGCGTTACTAGCAACACCGACACTATTTTTAATTTTTTGCGCCAAGTTTATACCAATATCGGCGGCACTCCCAGCTCCCAAACCGGCTATACCACGGATAAAGGCCGGATAAGCGATTTAATCGGCACCTCTACGCCTACCGTCGCTGACGGCAAGAATATATTTAATTATCTAAAATTAATCAACGACAATTTGGATTTTCCGGAAACGGCGAATGTTTTAAGTTCGGACACGGTAAAAAACATTTCCGGCAGTATCAGTAATTGCAGTTCCAACGGCACCAACGCCTGTTACGCCAACAGTGGCAAATGGGCTTCGGCGGATTGCACCAACGGCACCAACGCTTGCTACGCCAACGGCGGCTATTGGGCATCCGCGCTTTGTTCTTCCCAGGGCAGCCAGTCCTGCTGGCCGACCGGCACATATTATTCCGCCACCGCTTGTTCCGGAACAACCGGTCAGCAAACCTGTTACGCCGGCGCGAGCGGGGAATGGCACGATGACGAATGCGCTGATTCCACTACCGGCACTAAAACCGAATGCTTTGTGGACGATACGGCTAA
>PFAS01000048.1:13555-13621 GCA_002778635.1 Candidatus Falkowbacteria bacterium CG10_big_fil_rev_8_21_14_0_10_43_11
GAGGGGACATATGGTGATCCAGGCGTCTTTCTTAATGAAGCAACTGGTTTATCATGCGATACAATT
>PFAS01000048.1:13671-14186 GCA_002778635.1 Candidatus Falkowbacteria bacterium CG10_big_fil_rev_8_21_14_0_10_43_11
CGGAACAAATGGTACATCATGGCGTGAGCTCGCTGGAGGTTGTGTGGAATATGCTGCAAGTTGTGCCATGACTACATGGACGGATAGATATATAACTTGTTCAGGACACTATACACAATGGGTGAATTGTAATTGTGTTACACCATAAGTAAAGTCCGAAAAAGAAAATTTGTCCCAAGCGGCGCGGGAAATTTATGATAAAATGCGACGGGAATATAAAGAGCGTGATAATTCCGGGAACACAATACACAATTAGTTATGGCGTCGATGGGGAAGCGGCGGATCATCATGGATGTCAACCAGCGGAAGTTATATATTTTCCAGTGCAAGCTATGCATCCGATAGCGCGGGTGATGGTAAAGTGGTGATTACTCCTCAGTTTTAAGGCACTGTCAGGCGCTAGCGGAAAAAAAAATCAGAAAATTTTCTAAATGTTTGATTTTATGCAACCAGCCCTCTCCCCCAACCCCTCTCCCACTCCTGCGGTCGCGGGCGAGGGGAGCTAATAAACTAGC
>PFAS01000004.1:0-14002 GCA_002778635.1 Candidatus Falkowbacteria bacterium CG10_big_fil_rev_8_21_14_0_10_43_11
GGCGGAGGAAATAAAAATTTATGAAATCGGTCGGGTGTTTTTGCCGCAGGCGGCGGAGGAAATAAAAATTTATGAAATCGGTCGGGTGTTTTTGCCGCAGGCGGGTGAATTTGCCAAAGGCGGCGGCAGTAAGGAAAAATTACCACTGCAACCGTTTAAATTAGGGTTAATTTACGCGAGCGGTAGCGGTGCTTTGTTGAGTCTCAAAGGAATATTGGAAAATTTAAGTGAGTCGCTAAACATTAGTTTTGATTTTAAGCCGCAAGCGCAAAAAGGGGCGGATATTTATTCAGAGGGAAAATTAATCGGCTGTCTGGAGAATTTTGACGAAAAGCTTGCGGTTAAAAATGGCGTAAAGATAAAATTGGCGCTAGCCGAGTTGGATCTTCAAATAATGCTCGCCGCCGCCCAGAACGCGGGAATAAAGAAATATGCGGTAAAAAACAAGTTTCCTTACGTCCGGCGCGATCTGGCCTTTGCTGTTGATGAAAAAATACTGTATAATGATTTTAGGCAAGCGCTGTTAGCCGCCAGCCCATTAATTAAAGAAGTAAAATTATTTGACGTGTATCAAGGCGAAAAGTTAGGCGTTGGTAAAAAGAGCTGGGCGTTTACTTTGGAATTCGGCAGCGATGAAAAAACATTGACGGGCGCGGAAGCGGATGAGGTGCAAAGAGAAATAGCGAAACAAATGCAACAAAAATTTAATGCGAAATTAAGGGATTTTTAATCGCATATTATAACTTTAACATATGCAAACTATTACTAAGCTCGGCCCCAAATCAGTCGCTAATCTTTACGGATTTTTTTTAGCTTTATGCGCTTTTTTGACAAGCTTGGGGATCTCCATCGTCAATATAACTAATCGGCTGTTTGAGGGCAGTAATACTTTTATGTCGGCGCTGTTTTCCGTTTTATTTAACATATTATACGGCGTTTTAATTGGGCTCATCAGCGCGGTCGCGGCCGCTGTTATCGGCTATATCAGCGGTTTTATTTTTGGCTGGTTGTATAATCTGTGCGTGAAAATTAAATTTATCGGAGGAATAAAAATAGAGTTAGAGCATGCGCCGGATAATTTAACAGAAATTAAACAGTAATTTTTTATGATATACGAATCTATAGATATTCTGTGGCTGACCATTTCCGTTTGCATAGCGCTCTTGACGCTATTCTTCTGTTGGGGAATTTTTTACATAGTGCAAATTATTAGGCGTTCGTCCAATATGTTTAAAGGCGTGGAACAGATGATAACTAACATCAACGACGTTATCAAAACGACCAAAGAAAAAATTGAGCACAGCGCGGCTTATATTTCGGTGCTGGGAGAGGGGATAAAAAAAGTAATGGAAATTGTAAAAGAGCAAGGTATAACCGCGGTGAAAAAAAGAGGCAAAAAATCATAGCGAAGGAGAAAAATGATGCTGAAAATCTTTATTATTTTAGTTCTTTTAGTTCTTTTAGGTCTTTGTTTGTTTATAGTACAGCGGAAGAAGCGCAAAAGACGGCAATCAAGCGCCTATGTTCCGCTACGCATTAAGCCAGAGCACATTCAAATTTTGTATACTCCCATCGGATATATTGAAGCAGGGAGAATAGCAATGGAGGAAATACAAATGGCGCAAAGCCAAAACCGTGAAGGAGCAAAATAATGGAAAGAACAGAGCAAGAAAAAAGTAAACTTCTTGAAAAAGCAAAACTTAACCCTAAATTAATTGAAATGGTGTTGCGGTGGGGAAGCAATCCACAGTTTCAAGATATACTTTCTCAGCACCATGGGCCGGTTTTGGAGGACGTCATATTTAAATTTCGTGAGCTGGTTTCCGCCGCACAGCCGGACGAAGACGAGATAAAAAAACAGGCTGATTTTTTGCAGTATATTTTTACCCCCGGAGCAGGGATAAAACTCAGCAGCATCGGTACTGTCTGTAGCATGCACGCTCCGTCTTGAGTTAATCAATTTGTATGTTTAATCCACACACCCGTCTATTTTGGCGGGTGTTTTTATTTGCCAACCTATTGGTCTTGGGATATAATACAGCCATATAATTTTAGATTTATGATTTAGGATTTTAGATTTTAAGATTGCGTTATGTGCGTAAATCCCAATATTATCAATCATAAATCTAAAATCAGCAATCTAAAATTATGAAATTCACCCATCTCCATATCCATACCCATTATTCCTTGTTGGACGGTCTTATAAAGCCGAAGGAATTGGTGCAAAAAATAAAAGCGGACGGAGGCGACGCCGTCGCCATTACCGACCACGGGGCCATGTACGGCGCGATTGAATTTTATCAGCTGTGCAAAAAAGAAGGCATCAAACCGATCATTGGTTTTGAGGCGTATGTCGCGCCTAACGGCCGGCACAATAAGCGCGCGAAAGCGGACGAAAAAAATTACCACCTGCTTTTGCTCGCCAAAAATAACATCGGCTACCATAACCTGATAGAATTGGTGAGCAAAGCGAATCTGGAGGGATTTTATTATAAGCCCCGGATTGACGACGAACTGTTAAAACGGCATAGCGAGGGATTAATCGCCGCCAGCGCTTGCTTGGCGGGAGAAATTCCCACTTTGATTTTGTCCGGGCAGGAGCAAAAGGCGCGGGAAAAAATTTTGTACTACCGGGAATTATTTGGACCGGACGGTTTTTATTTGGAACTGCAATATAATCCCAATATCCGCGGGCAGGAATTTGTGAATTCCGCGCTGGTAAAATTAAGCAGGGAACTGGGCGTCGGTTTGGTGGCGACCAACGACGCGCATTATTTAAACAAAGAGGACGACGAAGCGCACGATGTTTTGCTGTGTTTGCAAACCAAGCGCAAGAAAAAAGAAGTGAGCCGCATGAGCATGCTGGGCGAAGATTTTTCCGTTAAAAACATGCGGCAGATGATTGACGAATTCAAAGACTGGCCGGAAGCGATAGACAATACCAATAAAATCGCCGACATGTGCAATGTGGACATTCCGCTGGGGCAGTACCAGTTACCGGTTTTCGCCGTTCCGGAGGGTTTTAGCGACGCGGAATATTTAAAAAAATTATGCCGCGAGGGTTTGGTTAAAAGATACGGCGTTGGTTACGAAGAATTAAATCCGGAAAAAAAAGAGCGATTAGATTACGAATTAGCAGTAATTGATAAGATGGGTTTTGCCTCTTATTTTTTAATCGTGGCGGACTTCGTCAATTGGGCGAAAAATAATCATATCGTCGTCGGCCCGGGGCGCGGCAGCGCGGCTGGTTCTTTCGTTTCTTACGTTTTAGGCATTACCAATTTGGATCCTCTGCGGTATGATTTGGTTTTTGAACGTTTTTTAAATCCGGAGCGCATCTCCATGCCGGATATTGACCTTGATTTCGCCGATACGCGGCGGGAAGAAGTGATTCATTATGTGGAAAGAAAGTACGGCAAAAATCATGTCGCGCAGATAATCACTTTTGCCACCATGGCCGCGCGGGCGGCGGTGCGCGACGTCGGGCGCGTATTGGATTATCCGTATGATTTTTGCGATAAAATCGCCAAAGCGATTCCAATGTTCACGACCATTGAAGAGGCATCAAAATTGCCTGAATTGCGAGAAATTTGCGAGCGGGAAGAAGGCGCGCGCGAAATCATCAAAAACGCCCGCCGCATTGAAAACGTGATTCGGCACGCGTCCGTGCACGCTTGCGGCGTTTTAATCACCAAAGAACCGGTAACCGCTTACGCGCCGGTGCAGTACATTTCTTCGTCCGATCGGGAGACGATGGTTTCGCAATATTCCCTGCATCCGGTGGAGGATTTGGGATTGTTGAAAATGGATTTTTTGGGCTTAAAAAATTTAACCATTATTGAGTCGGCTTTAAAAATTATCAAAAACACGCGGAGCGAACTGATTGATATTGACGCCATCCCTCCGGACGACCGGAAAACTTTCGCTCTGTTGCAAAGAGGCGAAACTACCGGCGTGTTTCAATTGGAATCAAGCGGCATGAAACGGTACCTAAAGGAATTAAAGCCGACGGCGTTTGAAGACATCATCGCGATGGTCGCGCTTTACCGGCCCGGACCAATGGAATGGATCCCTGACTATATCGCCGGCAAGCATGGAACTAAAAGGACCAAGTACTTGCATCCCAAACTTGAGCCGATTTTAAACAAAACTTACGGCGTAGCCATTTATCAAGAACAGGTGATGGAAACGGCTCGCAATTTAGCCGGATTTACCATGGGAGAAGCGGACGTATTGCGCCGTGCCATCGGCAAAAAAATTCCCAAACTCTTAGCCGAACAAAAAACTAAGTTTATTGAAGGCTGCGTAAAAAACGGCATCGCGGTTGAACTGGGCGAGAAAATTTTCGCTTTCATTGAACCGTTCGCCGGTTACGGGTTTAACCGTTCTCACGCCGCCTGTTACGCTTTGGTCGGTTATCAGACGGCTTATTTAAAAGCGAATTACTCAACCGAGTTTATGGCCGCTTTAATGACTAGCGACCAAGAAGACATTGACCGTATTCCAATAGAAATTGACGAATGCCGCCAAATGGGCATTGAGGTATTGCCGCCGGACATTAACGAATCGTTCGCGGATTTTACCGTGGTAACGAGCGGTACGGCGCAAAATGTCGCTATCTCCGAACAAGAATCCAAAACCATTCGCTTTGGATTGCGCGCCATTAAAAACGTCGGCGGGCACATTACCGAAGTTCTGATTAAAGAAAGAAAAACCAACGGCCCTTATCAAAATATGGCTGATTTCCTGCAGCGGGCGCAAGATAAAGATTTGAATAAAAAATCATTGGAAAGCTTAATTATGGCCGGGGCTTTTGACAAACTTGAAGAGCGGGGCAAATTGCTCGCGAACGCGGAGAAAATGCTGGAATACAACCGCAACTTAAGCGCGGCCAAAAACAGCGGCCAAGACAGCTTGTTTTCGCTCGCCCCCGCCTTGGCAGCAGGTTCCACGATTACTTTGGCTTCCGCGCCGCCCGCGAGCAAGCGCGATATTTTAAATTGGGAGCGGGAACTATTGGGTTTGTACATTTCCGACCATCCTTTTAACGAATACGAAAAAATTTTGGGAGCAAGCGTCATACCCATAGCGCAGCTGAATAAAACGCTGGAAGGCCAGCTGATTAACGCCGCCGGCGTTATCGCCAAGATTAAAAAAATCGTCACTAAAAATAATGACAACATGCTGTTCGTAAAAATAGAAGATAAAACAGCCAGCGTTGAATTGCTTGTGTTTCCGTCTTTATTAAAAGAAACGGCGGATGTTTGGCAAGAAGGGAATGCCGTAATTTGCCGCGGACGCCTTTCCAATAAGGAAAATGAAATAAAATTGCTGGTTGACAAGGCAAAAAAAATAGAGCCGGAAATTGCGGTTAAATTAGCGTCGGAGTTTTTGCGGCTGAATAAAAATAACGGCTTTAAAAACATTAACAATAACGTTTCCGCGCCAGCCGCGCCGGTTGGAGCCGCGTTCGGCGCGCCAGCCGCGCCAATTTTAAAAATAAAAATTAAAGATTTAAATAATCAGGAACTGCTCGCGCGCTTAAAAGAGCGGCTCGCAAAGAACCCGGGCGCGCATAAAGTTTATTTTTACATTCCGGGCGAGAGCGGTCTGCAAGTGATTGAAACCGGATTCAGAGTCGATGCCAGCGAAGAATTAAAAAAGCAGTTAGCGGAGATAGCGGGGGAGGATGCGGTAAAATAGTCAAAAATCCATAAAGTTGAAAGTTATAAAGTTTAATTTTTGTCAAGTTTAGACAAAAAATATAAAATTTGTTAAGATAGAAGTATGGAAAAAAACGGTTTAAATAAAAAAATTAAAGCTAAAAATATGCCCAGTTCAAGACCAATTAGCATCTACCGCAAAATAGCCATTACTTTTATCGTGCTAACTTTATTGCTTGCGGCGATAGTCGTTTATTTTTCCATAGTGAGCGTAAAAATCGTGATTATTCCCAATAAAGAGCGCGCGACCGCGAGTTTTGCCGTTACGGTTAAAGACGCTCAAAGCGGTGAAAACCCAAGCGGCGCGGTGATCAACGGTTTGGTGGAAAAGGTGCCGCTTGCCGCGGAAGGAACTTTCGCGGCCATGGGCAAAGAAGTGTCAGGCGCGGAAGTTACGGGGAAAGTGACTATATACAATAAAACCGGCGCGAGCCAGCCGTTGATTAAAACTACCAGATTGCAAACGGCTGACGGAAAACTTTTTCGTTTAAAAGAAAGCGTGAGCGTGCCGGCCAAAAGCCAAATTGATAATGCCGAAATTTACGCCGACAAGCCGTCAGCCGACATGGCCATCGCGCCGACTAAATTTATTATTCCTGGTTTGAATAAAGTCAAACAGGATTTAATTTACGCGGAGAGCGCGGAAGCTTTTAAATATCAGGAAATGGGAGAAACTTTGATCTCGGCTGAAGATTTTAATAAGGCGAAAGACGATTTAAAAAAACAATTAACCGATCAACTAAAATCGTTAAGCGAAGCGCAAAAATACGGCAACTACGACAATGTCGCGCATAAAATTGACGATAACGCGGTAACCTTTAACTCCGCCGCGAAACTCGGCGATAAGGTAAAAGAGTTTAAAATGTCCGCGACGGCTGACGCGGCGATAGTCGCTTTCAACGTCAAAGACATTGCGGCGCTGGCTCAGCAGAAAATAACGGAAGGATTGCCGGATGATAAGCAAATTGAAAGTTTTGACAAAAACAATTTTCAGTACAGCGTTAATCAATACGATTTAAACCTCGGCACGGCTGATTTGAAAGTGGAGGCGGCGGCGCAAATGGTGTTGAAAGAGGGAACGGAAGTCATCAAAGCCGATCGCTTGGTCGGTTTGAGCCGGCAGCAGCTGGACGATTATTTGTCGTCTTTGCGCGAAGTGGCCGGTTATGAAGTAAAATTTACGCCCAACTGGATCAATAAAGTGCCGAGCTTAATTGACCACATCAGAGTGGAGGTAACGAAATAGAATTTTGAATTAAGAATTACGAATGACGGCGGTAGATTTTGTTTATTTTTTTGACAGTGCTATACTATAAAATATCATTTAGCAAATAAGCGATAATATGCAAGAGCAAGATCTGCTGCAAATTAAAAAAATTATTGATGATAGTTTAGAAGAGAAATTGGAAAGCAAGTTAGAAGAGAAATTGGAAAGCAAGTTAGAAGAGAAATTGGAAAGCAAGTTAGAAGAGAAATTGGAAAGCAAGTTAGAAAAGAAATTTAGAGAAAACAATGAGATTTTAAGACAAGAAATCAGTCAGGAAATCAGTCAAAAGATAAAAGATTCGGAGGATATTGTTACTTCTGCCGTAAAGCAATCGTTTGCTGATTTAGAAAACGAGATGAATGAAAAATTTGAAAATATGCAAGAAGAATTAAACAAAAAAGCAAACGAAGCGACGGTGTTGAGCTGGGGTGATGAAAAGATAACGCCCGTTAAACTTGATGTTGATAAGTTAAAATATTTGCATAAAAACGAATGGAAAAATTTGCCGGATAGCGGCACGGTCAGCAGAATTTTAGCCGAAGAAGGAATAAAAGCATAAATTTAAGAATAGGCGATTGATGCATACACCAAATGCATTGCTCTAATAATTAGAGTAAGCTCGCAACATTGCGGGTCTAAGCTAATAAAATTAAGTGCCCGCCAATAACTTTCGCAATTAGGCGGGAATCTAGGTGGAACCGCGAGTCAAAACCTCGTCCTAGTATGACAAATTTTTTTGTTGTATTAAGATGAGGGTTTTTTAATTAATTTTTAATCAATAATATGCCTAAAAAAACGAACAACGATTTAGAAGCTATGCGCCATACGCTGGCGCACGTAATGATGCAGGCGCTGGAAAATTTATATCAGGCCGTTCCCGGCGTCGGACCGGCGATTGCCAACGGTTTTTATCATGATTTTGACGCAGTCTATCAAGTCAAAGAAGAAGATTTGGCAAAAATTGAAGAGGAGATGAAAAAAATCATCAAAGAAAATTTGGAGATTAAAAGGAAAGAAATGCCGGTAGCCGCCGGAATTAAATTTTTGCAAACAAAGAAATATGATTATACGGCGGAATTAGCACGGGACTTAAAAAAAGATCCCTCCTCCGCTAAAGCTTCGGCGGGCAAGGGTGAGAAAAAAATTTCTTTTTACGAGCAGGGGGAATTTATGAACATGTGCAAAGGCCCGCATTTAAAATCAACCGGCGAAATTAACCCGGATAGTTTTAAGTTAACAAAAGTCGCCGGCGCGTATTGGAGGGGGGATGAAAAAAATAAAATGCTGCAAAGAATTTACGGCCTCGCGTTTGCAACCAAAAAAGAATTGGACGAATATTTGATAACGCTCGCCGAAGCGGAAAAACGCGACCACCGCAAAATTGGAAAGGAATTGGATTTATTCGTATTTTCCGAAATTGTGGGTAAGGGTTTGCCTTTACTCACCCCTAAAGGCACGGTAATTAGAAAAGAGCTGGAAAAATTTGTTTTGGAAGAAGAAACTAAAAGAGGTTACCAGCATGTAATTACTCCTCCATTGGCCAAAGTTGAGTTATATAAAAAATCCGGCCACTATCCCTATTATAAAGAAACAATGTATCCAATTATGAAGGTTGACGAAGAAGAATTGATATTGCGACCAATGACTTGCCCGCATCATTTTGAGCTTTATAACTCTAAACCCAGAAGTTATAAAGAATTACCAGTGCGTTTTGCCGAAATTTCGCCGCAATTTAGATATGAAAAGAGCGGAGAGCTGTCAGGATTGACGAGGGTGAGAATGTTTTGCCTGGCGGATGCTCATATTATTTGCGCCAAAGAACAGGTGGACGATGAAATTAAAAACGTTTTAGAATTAATAGATTATGCTAACAAAATTTTTGGCCTGGAAAAAGGCAAGGATTATCGCTATCGGCTTTCTTTGGGGGACAGGGGTAACAATGAAAAATATTATAAAGATGATGCGGCTTGGAACAAGGCCGAAGATATTTTAAGAAATGTTTTGAAAAAAACGGGAGCGCCTTATTTTGAGGCGGCAGGAGAAGCCGCTTTTTACGGTCCAAAGATTGATGTGCAAATGAAAAAAGTAAACGGTCAGGAGGAAACCGCTTTTACCGTGCAATACGATTTTGTGATGCCTAAAAGGTTTAAATTGAATTACGTTGATAAAGACGGGAAAGAAAAAGAACCGATTGTGATTCATCGTTCCTCCATCGGATGCTTTGAACGGATAATGGCTTTTCTTATTGAGCATTACGCCGGCGCTTTTCCAGTCTGGCTTTCGCCCGTGCAAGTTAAATTAGTCGCTGTTGGCGAAAGCCATGTTGATTATTGCCAAAAATTAGCCCAAGAATTTAGAGAGCAGGGCATTAGAACGGAAGTTGACGCATCTGACGAAACGGTCGGCAATAAAATCCGCAAAGCCGTCAACGAAAAAGTGCCGTATATGCTGGTTATCGGGGACAAAGAAATGCAAAGCGCAAATTTAAGCGTGCGCGACCGGGGCGGCAAAGAAACAAGGGAAATCGCCAAAAATGAATTTATCGCGGAGGTTGTGGAGAAAGTAAGAAATAAGAAGTAAAAAAGCATCAAAATTGAAAGAAAAATATAAGTTTTTAAATTTTTTATTTTATGCTATACTGTATTTAAGCTTTTCACTTTTTACTTTATAACTTTTAACTTGTTCATATGCCCATAGACGAGAAAAAGCTTTTGCAAAAAATTAAAGAAAAAGACAAAGAAATTGCCGAATTAAAGCAATTGCTCGCCGAGGCGGAATCGGAAATAAAAGAACTGAATGATTTTCACGGCTTCCAAAAACCGCGGCCCGGCATATTAGAAAGCAAATTTTTGAATAAATTAATTAAAAGAGCCGTTTTTTTGTTGATAATGGCGGCAATAATTTTTATCGGCGTTTATCCGTGGCTGTTCAAAGATAAAATATTAAGTAATAACAGCAACAATCAAGAGTCTTCCGCGGAATCGGCAGGAGATGTAAAAGACGCGCCTCTCGCCGCTGAAGATAGTGCTGACAACCCTGAAAATAACGGCCAAACCGCCACGTCAACTCTGGCGGCGGCAGAAACAACAAGCGCAACTAAGGATATTTTTAAACCGCAAAATTTACTTATAGTCAAATCAGATTTGGGTTGGCTGAATGTCCGTACTGAACCCAACGCGGAAAACAGTAAAATTATTAAAAAAATAAACAGCAATGAAGAGTACGAGTGGTTGGAAAAAACTGACAATAATTGGTATAAAATTAAGTTAGATAAAGAAGGTCATACGGGATATGTTTCAGGAGAATATGTGGAGATCAAGTAATAATTAAAACATTAAAACATTAAAACAGTAAAGACGGTTTAATTAAGCCGTCTTTTTATTGATAAAGATATTAAGGTATGTTAAGATATGCAAGATACGAAGCAATAAAAAAGAAAAGGTCCCCAAGAAGAACATTGGCTAGAGTGAGTTCTCCTTTCTTTTTTCAATGTTTTCCTCGGGGACTCTTTAACTTTAATATATCTATGGATAATGTCAATAAGAAATTATTAGTAATTTTGGGTCCGACCGCGACCGGTAAAACCAAGCTGGCGGTTAAATTGGCGCGTAAGTTTAACGGTGAAATTATGAGCGCGGACAGCCGGCAGGTTTATCGGGGAATGGACATTGGCACCGGCAAAGATTTGCAAGATTACACCTTGCGAGTCAAAAAGTCCATAAAGTCAAAAGTCCATAAAGTCAATGCGGAAAAAATACCCTATCATCTGATTGATATTGTTAGTCCAAAAACTAATTTTAATTTAGCGAAATATCAAAAGCTGGCGTATCAGGCGATTGACGATATTTTACAAAGAGGGAAGTTACCGATTTTAACCGGCGGCACCGGTTTATATTTGCAAGCGGTGGTTGAGGGGTATAACTTAGGCGGCGCCAAGCCGGATAAAAAGTTGCGCGCGAGTTTGGAAAAAAAATCCGCCGCCGAATTGCGCAAAACGTTAAAACGACTGGACCCGCAGTTTAAAACGCAGTTAGACAACAAACGATATTTAATCCGTTATATTGAAATGGTTAAGCGGACAAAATTGCCGCTGAAAAAATTATTAACCGCGAGCGGCGGCAAATACGAATGCTTAATTTTGGGCATTGACTTGCCGCGGGAAGAAATAAACAGGAGAATTGACCGGCGTTTGCTTGAGCGAATTGAGCGCGAAGGCATGATTGAAGAAGTTAAGCGGCTGCATCAAGAAGGGGTAAATTGGAAACGGCTGGAAAATTTTGGCTTGGAATATAAATTCGTCAGCCAATATTTGCAAGGTAAATTGGCTAGAGACGAAATGATTGAAAAATTAGCCATCGCTATCCGCCAATTTGCCAAGCGGCAAATGGCCTGGTTTAGGCGGTGGGAAAGGCAAGGACGAAAAATAGAATGGGTGAGGGGATATGAGGAGGCGAATTTGTTGGTGAGAGAGTGGGTAAAGTAAACAAAAATATTATAAAAATAAAAAAGGCGGACTATTTTACCGTCCGCCCGAAAGAACAAAATTTTTTAGCATTCAGCGCTTTTTATCCAAATCTTAGGCCGCTTTTTTTTTGGGCGCAGTCGTCGCACTCAGTTTCAATAATTTTATTAATCTTTGGGTCAAACTTTGGATGCGGGTCAGCTCTTAATCCTCCTTGCGGCCATTTTTTACCACAAACGAGACAAACATGCCAATCAGTATCTTCTTGCGATAGACAATGTACGGGTGGAAAAAGATGTACGATTCCCATGATTTTTTTACCTCTTTTCTTTCAGCCCTCAAGCCCTTGACATTTTCCTAATCTCCTTCTTTTTTGTTTTCCTTTCTTTTTTTCAACCTCAATAGGTTGACGTTGTTTTTTGAAATGAACTGTTAAAAAAAACACCTCTCCGATTAGGAGAGGTGTTTTTCTGAATAGCTATTCAATGGAAAAAATAAAATAGTGCGATTTTTGCTGTTTATTTTGTGGCAGTGGTTTTGTTTTCTTTTGTTCATAGCTTCTGCTCCTTATTTTAAAGCATCAACGACCATTCTGCCAAATACAATTTTTTAGCTAATTTTAAATAAAATATTTGGCTGTGAATAAATTTATTTCAAATTTTTAAGAAGTATTTCCCGCGCTTTTTGCGGATTCGCTTTGCCTTTTGATTCTTTCATCATCTGCCCGACTAAAAATTGAATCGCGTTTTCTTTACCGGCTTTATACTCTTTAGCCGCTTTTTCATTGTTATTAATTATTTTTTTAGCGATTTTTTCTAATTCGTTTTCGTCTTCCATTTGCGCCAATCCTTTTTCTTCCATAATATCCGACGGGTCGCCGCCGCGCTCAAACATTTTTTTAAAAATAATTTGCGCGGCCGAGGAGTTTATTTTATTGTCATAAATCAGCGCGATAAATTCGCCAAAATTTTCTGGAGTGATTTTCAAATTTTTAACGTCTGTTTTAGTTTCATTAAAATATTTAAACAGTTCAGTGCCGACCCAGTTGCCGGTGAGTTTAGCAAGTTTAATATGGATTGTTTCCCAGTTGTGGCCGTTGGTTTCCACCCAAGCGCGCAGTTCGCTGATGACCTTTTCCGTATAGTCGGCCACGGCTTTATCGCCGGTTAAAATTTCAGCGTCATAATCGGAAAAGCCGTACTCTTGCCGAAAACGAATTTTTTTGGCTTGTGGCAATTCAGGTAAATTAGTTTGTATTTTTTTAAGCCAATCAGCGCCAATAGCCATTGGCGATACGTCCGGGTCAGGGAAATAACGGTAATCGTGCGCCTCTTCTTTTGAGCGCTGGCTGACGGTAGTGCCGCGGTTGTCGTTCCAGCCGCGCGTTTCCTGAACTAGTTTTCCCCCTTTAGCAAGCGTTTCCGTTTGGCGTTTGATTTCATATTCAATCGCGCGTTCAACCGAACGGAATGAGCCGATATTTTTTACTTCTACTTTTGGATTCAAGATATAATTACCAATCGGCTTGATTTTACAGCCGCCTTCATATTTCCATTTTCCTTGCTCCTGCAAGCTTAAATTTACCTCACAGCGCATCTGGCCTTTTTCCATGTCCGCTTCAGAAATTTCTAAATAGCGCAAAATTTGCTGGTAGCTTTGGCAGAATTTTTTTGCCTCGGCCGCGGTTTTTATGACCGGTTCAGTTACTAATTCCATTAAAGGCGCGCCGGCGCGATTAAAATCCGCCAAGCTGTAATCTTTACCGGCCGGGTGCGTCAATTTGCCCGTATCTTCCTCCAAATGAATTCTCGTAATAGAAATTTGCCTGCCATCAATTTCCAGCTCGCCATCATAGCAAAGCGGCAGATCGTACTGGGAAATTTGGTACGCTTTGGGTAAATCAGGGTAGAAATAATGCTTGCGGTCAAATTTGGAATAACCGTTAATTTTACAATTTAAAGCCAAGCCGGTTAGAATCGTCCATTCAGTCGCTTGTTTGTTCGCGACCGGTAAAGTGCCCGGATGTCCAAGGCAAATAGGGCAGACGGTCGTGTTCGGCTCTTTATCCAAGTCTTCGTTCAAATTGGCGCACCGGCAGAACATTTTGCTCTTGGTATTGAGTTGGACGTGGATTTCCAGGCCGATAATGACATCGTAAAGCATAAAAGCATTAAAATATTAAAACATAAAAACAAATACCTCTTTATTTTAACCGAAAAGCAGGTAAAAAACAAGAGTTGACTTTAACATTAGTTTAATATAAATTATAGGCAAACAAGGTTTGAAAATAACGCTCTTTTCAGGAGGAGAACAATGAACAAAGAATCAATTCTTTTTGTTTGTGACTGCGATGACACTTTAATTTTATCCTCCTCCATTCTTATTCCGTTTTATCAACAAGTAACGGAAGAAGGGGGATTTGGCTGTTCCGGCGCGTGTTATTGGTTGAACAATTGGGGAAAAAGTTTGGAAGACATAATTATTGGTTGTTACCCTAACTTAAACACGGAACAAAAAGTCGCGGAAGCTTGCCGCTATATTCGCGAACGC
>PFAS01000004.1:14032-17871 GCA_002778635.1 Candidatus Falkowbacteria bacterium CG10_big_fil_rev_8_21_14_0_10_43_11
TATATCAAAAATTTCATCTCGGCGTTTTAACTTCCCGCAAAAATTTCGTCCATGAACGCTTAATTGACGCCGGCTATTCGCTTGAACATTTTGAGTTTATAATCACCCAAGCTGATAAAGAATTTCGCAAACCGGACAAGCGGGCGGCTACCCCAATTATCCAATGGGCGCAAAACAATGACATTATAGAATGGCTTTATATCGGCGATAGCTTGATTGATTTGCAATTTGCCAATAATGTCGGCGTGCCGTTTTTAGCCGTAACCAGCGGTTTGACCAGCAGGGAGGAATTTTTAGCGGCCGGACAGCCGGAAGATTTAGTTTTTCCCAGCATCGTGGAGGTGGCGGATTATTTATTGCAAATTGCCTACAATCCTTTTTGCCGGGAATGCGAAGAGTGTAAAAAAACAGCCGAAGGCATTTGTCGTTTTGCTTAATAAATTCCACTGCTTCCAAATCCGCCCGTGCCTCGTTCCGTTTCATCCAGCCGGCCTACTTCACATAGAGCCGGCTTTTCTATCGGTTGAATTAAAATCTGGGCGATTTTTTGTCCTTTGGCGATGTGTAAAATATCACCAGAAAGATTAATGACGATTACTTTAATTTCGCCGCGATAAGTTGAATCAACAACCCCGCCCATGGTTTTTAGGCCATTCGCCGCTAGGCCGCTTTTGTCCCAAATAAGACCGGCGTAATTTTTTGGAATCGCTATGGCGATGCCCGTGCCAATCGCCGCGCGCTCGTTTTCATAAAGCGTGTAGTTATCGTTGGCGTACAAATCAAGGCCGGCGTCGCCCGCGTGCGCGCGGGTCGGAAGTTTTGCCTCCGGCGTTAGTTTTTGCGCTTTCATAATTAACTCCGGCGCAAATTGCCAAAGCGACCGCGATTCTTTTTCTTCCGGCCGCAAGAGGCGCGGATTGGCGCTGATATTTTTTAAGTTAGAGATAATCGGATTAATGGTTACAACTTCAGTTATTTTTTCATCAGGACTTTTAACTTCCATTCGTTCGGGATGATCTTGTTGAACGGCGGTTTCCGCATCATCGCCCTTCCTTGCCGGCAGAATTTTTTTAACTGTTTCCCAAATAGCGTTATGGACTTGCTCAATAGTTTGATTGGCGTTAATAATATGCCAATTCTTTTCCTGCGCCAGCCGCAAGTGAACCAAACGGACGTTATTCGTGAGTTCTTCATTTTGCTCGTGCTGATGATTTTTTTCTATGCCGGTGGCAAAACGCTCGCCGTCCAGAAGTATCGCCAAATCTTCTTTTAACAGATGGGAGTTAATGAATTTTAAAAATTGTTCGTCCACGCCGGCGCCAATGCCCCAGGCCAACCCGGTTCCCGTATAATCTTCACCCACTACCTGCGTGCCTTGCGCCAGTTTTTGTTTAAGCGTTTCTTCATATTGCGTGCGGTTGACGGCGTACATTATTTGCGCTTCGCGCGGGGTTAATTTATGGAAATTTCCCTGCCGCAAATAATCGTTAATCAGCGTTCCGGAAGGGCATAGCTCATAAACCGGATATTTTAAATATTCGGCATCAGCGCCCGTTTGCCGCAATGTTTCCACGAGCATTTTGGCCTGCATGGTTTTCCCTAAATTATTAATGCCATAGATAACGATAAACTGGCCGCGCCGTTTTGGCGCAAGTTCGTTATTTTGACTTTGGGGATAGGAGACGGACATAACTAAATTGGAAAATAAAAAGCACGCCTATAAGCATGCCTCCCTGAAAAATTTTAGATTTTAGATTGCAAGCGGTGGAATTTTATTTTCAATCATAAATCCTAAATAAAAAATCATAAATTTAGTTTATTTATTGCGCCATCAATTTGTTCACGCAACCGCTCCATCGTTCCTTCGTTAATTACAGTAAAATCCGCCATCGCTATCGGTCCGGCCTGGTGTAAATTGGCAATTTGCGAATAATCGCGGCTGCGCGCTTCTTCCTCGGTTAAGGGGCGTACCGGCCTTTTCTGCAGGCGGGCATAACGCGTAGCGGGTGAAGCGTAAACGGACAATGTTTTAAAGCCGTCGCCAAACTCTTTTTTTAATGTCAAATATTCTTCCCAGCTGTATAAGCTTTCCACTAGCGCGACATTGTTCGCGGCTAAAATTTTTTTAATTTTAGGCAAACTTTTAATCGCCATAGCGGCCATGCCGTATGTCGCCCGCAATTCTTCTCTGATTTTTCGCTCATTTGCTTCATTTACTTCCAGCCCTTGATTTTCCAATTCATCCATCACTACCTGGCCAAAATACACTTTCGGGCAATTTAATTTTTGCGTTAAATGATTAATCACTTCCGTTTTTCCCGAGCCAGGAAGGCCGACTACAGCTAATATTAATTTTTGTTGCATAGATAATGTTTTTAACTAAACGATATAGTAATTTTTATCCCCCATCGCTTTAATGTCAAATTTCAAATTGTTTCAAAATCTAAAATTTTGATATTTGAGCTTGGGATTTGTTTTGAAATAATTTGAAATAATTTTGATTTTGGAACAATTATTTCTGTGTGATGTCCTGCATTCCCCGCCGCACATCCCAGTCATCCGGATTAAGGTCAGTCAGTAATTTTAATTCAGGGTCTATTTCTAAAAGCGCTTGGTGCATTTTGTGCGCGACGCGGCGCAAGGTCGGGTGCACTGGCACGCCGGAACGCAATTCCAAAACATAAACCGCCGCCGGCAAGCCGTAGGTAACGCGGCAGGGAACTAAAAATCCCATCGCAACGTAGTATTGTTTATTTTCCGGCGTTGCTTCAAGTTCACTTATCGCTTGTTTTTGTTCGGAAATCAATTTTTCCGCCTCTTGCCTTAAATTTTCCGGCAGTTGCTCCAAGTACCAACTCTGAAAGCCGTTGTCCATCGTCAAAAGAGGCATGCGGCAGACGCCGTTGCGGTGGCGCTGGATATCGCGGAAGGAACCGAAGTCTAACAGAAAATCAAAAGTAATTTGTCCTAATTCGGTTAAAAAATGAGGCAAACCGGTTTTGGCCGGACGCGCCAAAATATCGCGGTATTGATTGAGCTGTTCAGAAATGATGGTGGTTGAGTAAGAAAATTCCGGCGTTAAATACAGCGGTTTGTAATAGGCGTATTTTGCCATTGTTTTTTCTTTATATTCTTCCTGCTCTGGCGTCGGTTCAAAACAAAAGCTGTGCGGATATTTATCTTTTAGTTTAGCTAGAATTATTTTAGCAGTTTCGCGCGCTTCCGGCAGAGGATGATGGATCATCAAAGATAATTTGTCCCAAGCTTGCCGCAAGTTGGTATGCCAAGACAGCTGCGTCGTAATGCCGGCCGGCAGAAAGCCGCGCAGAATGTCAAACGAACGCGCTTGAATCGCTTTTTCATAAACTTCTTCTTTTTCATCCGGTTTTTTTGGATACTGGCTTTTTAAATGCTCTTGTACTATTGGCATGCCGGACAAATAAAATTGCATCCATTTGTCTAAAATCGCTTTTGATTCCGCCGTTCCCGCCGGATCAATGATCGGCTGTTTGGACATGTCAACATAGCGCGTGCTGGTTTCCTGCCCGGAATATAGCGGCCAATCCTGCACGATTTTATCCGCTAAAATGCTGATTTGTTCAATAAAAAGAGTAGTAGAGCCACAGTCGGCAATGCTCGCGTGCCCGTAGCCGACGTAAAAACGCTCCATAAATTTTCCCGATCCGGTCTGTTTTACCTTTTCCGCGTGTTCCACGACGCTCTGCGGGCTGCGCGAATACAACGCCTGCATCATGGCGGTGTCTTCGGGGTTAAATTCGTCGTAGATGAATATGTTAGCCATATGTCGCATAACGCATAACTCACAACGCATAACACAT
>PFAS01000064.1 GCA_002778635.1 Candidatus Falkowbacteria bacterium CG10_big_fil_rev_8_21_14_0_10_43_11
TCAAAGCCCCGCCCCCGAAGTGCGGGGCGGGGCTGTATTCTCGCCTGAAAAGTTTTCTGCCTTAAGGCAGAAAACTAACAATGAGTTCGTTGCGTTAATCAATGCTCCGGGGACAGGATTCGAACCTGTGATATCCGCGTTAACAGCGCGGCGTTGTACCCCTCAACTACCCCGGAATGATTGTGATTTTATGCGAAAAATCAATTTATTTTATAAGCTTTGTAGATAAGTTTAAGGTATTTTAAACGCAAAGTCAAATATTTTGGTGTGAATAAAGTTTATCCAAACGCCTTCCGGAATTTATCTCCATATCAAAATTGGCGTTGGAGTTAAGCCGTTTGGATTTATTCAAACGACCGCTCTTTGAGAAAATTCGGAATTAAGACGCGCCCGCAATTTTTCTCCTGCACCCAGCCATTCTCTAAGCCAAGCTCCCAAAGGCAATCAAATGCTCGCTAAAATTCTTGCTCGGTAATTTGCCGGTTTATTTCCGGATAATTTTTTGCGCGATGCAGAGGATAATATTGGCGCATTAAGCTAACGTGAAGTTTGGGGTCAATGCTTTGCAAAATTTTTAAAGCGGTTAAACTATTTTGAATATTATTTGGTAAAATCAAATGCCGCACGATTACGCCGCGGCGCGCCAGGCCTTGTTCGTTAACTTGCAAATTTCCGGTTTGACGGAGCATTTCTTTTACTGCGGCGGTTGCGGTAGCGACATAATTATGCGCGCGGGAATATTTGACCGCCGTTTTATCGTCGCCGTATTTAAAATCAGGCAGGTAAATATCAACGAGCCCGGCCATTTGTTTTAAAATAGCCGGCTGTTCGTAGCCGTTGGAATTCCAGACAATGGGCAAAATTAAGCCCTTGCTTTTAGCTAGTTGCAACGCTGTTTTTACCTGTTGCCGCCAAATAGTGGGAGTGACCAAATCAATATTTACCGCGCCGCTATTTTGCAAATCAAGCATTATATCCGCGAGTTCTTCAATACTATACTCTTTGCCCATGCCGCCTTGTGAAATCTGCCAGTTTTGGCAAAAAACGCATCGCAAATTGCAGCCGGAAAAAAAGATTCCGCCCGCGCCCTGACTCTTGTCGCCGAACAACGGCGGCTCTTCACCAAAGTGTTTGCCGGTCCAGGCGATTTTTACTTTTGTTTGCGCCATTTTTTAAAAAAATAAGGGGATAACTTGCGTTTGCCGGCATACTAAATTTTTTCTTTTTCTGCTACAATAAAAAAATAAAACTTAAACGCCTTAAAGGGTTTGATTTATATGCCCATAACTTTTGCGCAAATTTTGCAAGTGCTGATTAGCTATAAATATTATATTTTATTTCCTTTGGCGACGATAGAGGGGCCGATTGTAACGGTTATCGCCGGTTTTTTGTCGGCGCAAGGACTGATGAACGTTTATTTTGTTTATTTGGTAGTGATGGCAGGGGACTTGACTGGCGATATGCTTTATTACGCTTTGGGCCGATGGGGGTTTAAACCGGCGTTTGAACGGCGGGGAAAACTATCCAATATCTTTTTTTTAAAAGTAAAAGCTTTGCAGGCGCATTTTGTCCGCCATAGCGGCAAAACTTTATTATTCGGCAAAATGGCGCACGGCGTCGGTTCAATCCTTTTGACCGCGGCGGGAGCTAGCCGGGTGTCTTTCGGCAAATTTATTATTTTTAATGTTTTTGGCACGGTTTTGAAATCGTTGATTTTAGTCTTGGTCGGTTACTATTTTGGCAGCGCTTACGCCCGCATCAACCATTATTTTGACTGGCTGGCACTGGGAACTTTGGCTTTGGCCGCGTTGTTTTTGGCGTTGTATTTTTTTACCGTGCAGGTAAGCAAAGAAATAGAGCGCGATTTATAGTTTTTCCGCCGCCACGAAATTCGCGATCGCTTCGGCGACGGCGGGAAAATGGTTTAACACGATGATGTGATCGGCGTTATCCAGCAGGATGAGCCGAGATTTTTTTATTTTGGCCGCCATAACCATCGCCCGATTCACCGGAAAAATCGTGTCTTTTTTACCATGAATGATTAAAGCCGGAACGGTAATTTGGCTTAAAAATTTTTTTCGGTCAAATTGGCAGGATTGCCGAGTGCAGTACAAATAAACGCGCAGGCCGGTGTTGTAAATATCGGCGACCAGGCGGCGGATGTTCCAGTCGCCGGTGTTAAGATAATTTTTATAATCAACATGGCCGCGCGGCCGGGAAAATGACGGCAAAAGTTTAAAAATTTTCGCAGCAGACAGCAGCGGTTTAACCGCGCGCGCGATTAGCCGTTCGTCCGGCGCGAAATTGGGGCTAAGAAAAACAGCCGCCTTGACGATAGCTTGATGCTCTGCTAAAAATTCCAGCGCGATTAAGGCGCCAAAGGAATGACTTACCAAAATAAAATTGGTAATTTTAAGGTGCGCAAGTAAAGAAAATAAATCATCGGCAAAATTTTTAATGGCGTAATCGGAATAATTTTTTGGTTTGGCGGATTTTCCGTGCCCGCGCAGGTCAAAAGTCAGGAGATTATATTGCTCAAAAAATTTTTTTTCGTAAGGCGCCCAAGCCGATGAACTGCCCGAAAGCCCGTGAATAAAAACAAGCGTCGGCCGATTTTGCCGAAACTCGTTAACGCGGTAATAGATATTTTTTTGCTTATAAAAGCATTCTTTCATGTTCGCAATATTTCGTAGTATAATTTTTCTAAATTGCGCGCGCTTTGGTTAATGTCGTAGCGCCGGCTGTCGCGAATGCTCGCCTCTCCCATCTCGCGGCGCAACCGGTCGTCAGTTAAAATTTTGAGCGCTTGTTTGGCCAAGTCTTGCGGATTTTTGGGCTTAAACAACAAGCCGTTTTGATTCACAAAACAAACGGAGGCGCTGTCGGGCGCGTTGGCGATTAAAATCGGTTTGCCGCAGGCCATCGCTTCCAATACCACCATTCCTTCCAGTTCCGCGAGCGACGGCAGAACGAAAAGGTCGCAAGCGTTATAAATTAAAATTAAATCTTCATCGCTGATTTTGCCGAAAAAAATAACTTCGTCCGCCACTTTTAATTTTTGCGCCAACTGTTCCAATTCGGTTTGCAGATGTCCCGAACCGACTATCCATAAGCGGGTATCGGGCTCTTGCGCCAAAATCAGCGGCAGCGCTTTGATTAAAGTATCAACGGATTTTTCCGGGTGAAGCCGGCCGACAAACAGCATATTTTTTGTCTGCCGCGGCAAATTGAATTTAGCAAAAAATTTTTCCGGCGCTATTTTTTTAAATTTATCAATGTCAACTCCGTTGCTGATCACCGCCGTTTTGATGCCGCCGTTTAATTTTGTCAATAATTTTTTGGAGAATTCGCTGGGGAAGACGATGGCGTCGGCTTTGTTGCAAATCCAAGCCAGATATTTATAAAACAGGCGGTTGATTTGCGCGCCGGCGACGGCTTTCGGCAAATGCAGAAAAATATTTTCCGGCTGGGTGTGGGAGTGATAGACGATTTTAATACCCAGCGTTTTAGTCGCTTTAATGGCGGTAACGGCGGCGGGCGTGGGAATTAAAACATGCAAAACGTCAATTTTTTCCGCGGCGAGTATTTTTTTTATTTTATTTACCAGCGGGAAAGAAACATAAAATTTTTTTTCCGTTTTTGGCAGAAGCAGGGAAAAAAATCGGTAAATTTTAATATTTTTATAGTAATTATCTTTGTGGTGGCGCGGCGAGCGCGCGGCGATAAAAATTATTTTATGGCCCCGTTTATTTAAAATTTCGGCAAACCGCAAAGCAGACACAAAAGAGCCGGCGGTGTAGTCGGCAATCGGGTCGCAGACCATGGCGATGTTTAATTTAGGCTGGTTTATGACTTGCTTCGACATGAATTTTATTTAGCGGCTGATTGGCCGCATTTGCCTCGTTTTTCTCCCGGTAAATTTTTAGCGATTTCCGCCATAATCATAAAAGTGGCCGGATTAAATAAAGCACTTTTATTATAACAAAAAATCGCCCGGAAGGCGATTTTTTGGCTAAGGCGCCGATTAACTCGCCTTTTACTTGCAATTGCAAGAACAGTCCGGCGGGCAAGAACAGCAATGGACGCAAACGGTTGGTTCGCACGAACATTCACTCGCGCCGGTAAGCGGCATTTGCTTCTTCCATAGAAGTTAAGATATTAAGTTAATTCATTGTTATTATAAACGCAAATTCAAAAATATTCAAATTCCCGCGTTGCCGTTATTTGCCCTTAAAACGGGCATGTGGTAAAATTACCTCAGAGATTATCTAATAATTTATCACGCCTATGAAAAATTTTTTCCATTCCGTTGATCGCCAGTTTAACGGTTTTATCGCTAATTTGGCCGGCGGAGCGCTGTTATTGTTATTTTTTGCCGTACTCGTCGTCTGGAGCGATTTTTTCCTGCGTTTGGTCTTTGGCTGTTCGTTCTTAGTCGCCGCCTGGATTTCGTTTTACGCCGCCTTAAAATTGTACCAGATAAAGAGGAAAATTAAGGATTTCATTCCCCGAATAAAGTAGGAATAATTTGTGCGGATCTAAAACCATATTAATCCCTTAACGCGAACGCTTTATGTTTTCGTGTTAATGGTTTATTAAACTTTTTAGTCCGTACCAACTTTTTGAACTATGCCTAACCCAAATTTAACAACCAAGCAGGCGGCCGCGCTTACTTTATCGGACGCGGCCAAGGATTTATTTCGCGCCGTTTATCAAGAGCAGCAGCAAGCGCAGGCCAAGAAAGACGATGAAACGGCCAAGATAAAAGTCAACGACATTATCAGCAAAATGTCTTTTTTTTACGAAAAAATCCGCAACGCGGTTGATTATAAAGACGACCATTTATTGCGCAAAAACGCGATTGAGCGCATTTTGAAGCGTTTATCCATGATGGGCCATACCGAATCGGAAGAAATCGCCAAAACTTTGCTTGTGGAATTAATCCGCGCCGGATATTTGGCGAACGACAGCGTGCCGGAAACAAAAATAGCCGAAACGGGGGAAATTATTGAGCGCTTTGCAAAATTGCGCCAGTTGATTTTAGCCGCCGGGAAAAAAGATTATCAGGAAGCGGATGAGACAAAAAAATGGATAAATAATTTAACCGCCACTAATCTGGAGGAGCTTTTGGGCGACCATCAGGCGGACCAGGTAATCGGCCGGCACATGTTTGACGTTATCAACGGAAATATTTTGGATAACGGCGCCGACAAAGATTTTACCCGCGACAAAAAAATCCAAATTTATGTCGGCATTTACGGCAAGCTTTTTAAATACGACGACGCGATGCTTGAGTACATGCTGTTCCGCTATTTTAATCCGCAATGGGGGCAGGCGGAAGACGAGCAGGTAGCCGTCATTGCCCGGCATTATTTGGAATTGCGCGATATCATCCGCCGGCAGTTGCGCCATTATTTCCGCAAACAGGTTGGTCGGGTAGTCGGCCGCTATACTATTTATTTTTCTGTTTTAAAAGACGCGATTGCCGAAGATCCGGCCGCCGCTTACGACAAGCTAAAAGAGCGCCCGGACCAATTTAAAAAAATAATCGCCAAAGTCTGCGAGCGGCGCTATAAAGAATCGCGCGACCGCTTGCGCCGCGGCGCCGTCCGCAGTATTATCTATCTTTTTCTGACCAAAACCATTTTAGTTTTTATTTTGGAAATTCCGGCCACTTTATTTTTGGGCGAAGAAATCAAATCCTATTCGCTGATTGTCAACGTCTTGTTCCCGCCGGCGCTTTTATTTTTAATCGCTCTAATGACTTCTTTGCCGGATGACGCGAACACGGCGCAAATTCAGGCGGGCATTGAAGAAATAGTCTTTGTGGAAAAAAAGGAAAAACATCCCATAAAAATTAATTATCCTACTAAGCGCAAAGCGGCCACGAGCCTGATTTTCGGTTTTTTTTACACGGCCACCTTTTTGCTCTCTTTCGGATTGGTCGTATGGGCGCTGGAAAAAATAGATTTTTCTTTAGTGAGCGTGGTTATTTTTCTTTTTTTCCTTTCCTTAATCAGTTTTTTCGGCATCCGGCTCGGCCGCTTCGCGAAGGCCTATTCGGTTATGGACGCGCGGGAAAACATTCTTTCTTTTTTTGCCAACTTTTTTTACGTGCCGATAGTCGCCATGGGCAAATGGCTGTCCGAGACTTTTTCCCAAATCAATGTTTTTATTTTTATTCTGGATTTTATCATTGAAGCGCCGTTCAAAATTTTCGTGGAAATGTTTGAACAGTGGACGGCGTACGTCAAAGAGCGGAAAGAGGGAATAGTAGAGTAAAATGACAAATGTCAAATTTCAAATGTCAAATCAAATCCAAATGATTAAGTATCAAATTAATTGAAAATTTTGGCATGTTATATATAGTAGCCACGCCCATCGGAAATTTGGAAGACATTACCTTACGGGCCTTGCGCGTTTTGCGCGAGGTTGATTTTATTTTGTGCGAAGACACGCGCGTGACGAAAAAATTATTGGCTAAATATGAAATAACGACGCCGGTTATTTCTTATCATCAGCATTCAGCGGCGCCGAAGGTGGAAAAAATAATCGCGCTCTTAAAGCAAAATAAAAATTTAGCGCTCGTGACCGACGCGGGCACGCCGGGCATTTCGGACCCGGGGAATTTATTGATCGCCGCTGTTTTGGCGGCACCGGAAAATTTGCCGGTAAAGATAATTCCCATTCCCGGACCGTCCGCGATTATCGCCGCGCTGTCCGTTTCCGGCCTGCCGACGGACAAATTTTTGTTTTTGGGGTTTTTGCCGCATAAAAAAGGCCGTCAGACGCTGGTTAAAAAAATTATCGCGAGCGAACAAACAATCGTCGTCTACGAATCCTGCCACCGCATCGTTAAATTTTTATGGGAATTAATTGATAACGGCGGCGCTAATTTAAAAATAGTCGTCGGCCGCGAACTGACCAAAATGTTTGAAACAATTTATCGCGGCAAACCCGCTGAAATTTTGGCAATTTTGCAAAGCGACAGCAATAATTTAAGAGGGGAGTTTGTGGTCGTTATATCGCATAACTCATAACGGATAATTCATAACGTGCCCGCCCGCCTGACACAATACGGAACTTGCGCAATTTTGATAACCGCTGTAAAGTTAAGGCATAAAAAGCTTTAATTTTTTTGTTTTATGCCGAAAGAATTTGAATATTTTCAAATAGGCCAAAAGGGGTTATTAATTAGAGATAACAAAATACTAATTGTTAAATTGGCCGACCAAATAAATACTTGGGATTTGCCTGGCGGCAGGATGGATAAAGGCGAAATTGCCGAAGAAGCTTTTCGGCGGGAAATCAAAGAAGAAGTCGGTTTTAACGATTTTGCCATTTTAGGCATTGTGGATTACGAGATTTGGCGCACACAAAACGGCACGCCGTTTTGCGGCATTGCCAATTTAATCAAAAACGAAAAAGATGAAATAAAATTAAGTTTTGAACACACGGATTTTAAGTGGATCACCGAAGCCGAAATTGATAATTATAAATATATTTGGCAGAATATGGAGCGGATGATAAAAAACGGATTTAAGTATTATAAACTATTTCAAGAAAATGCCAAATAAATTTTACATCACAACCACCCTGCCTTACGTAAACGCCAAGCCGCACATCGGTTTTGCTTTGGAAATAATTCAAGCCGATGTGATTGCGCGTTGGCAAAGACAACAGGGCAAAGAGGTGTTTTTTAATACCGGCACGGACGAACACGGCTTAAAAATTTATCGCAAGGCGCTGGAGGAAGGAAAAGAGCCGCAGGCGTATTGCGACGAGTACGCGGCCAAGTTTGACGATTTAAAACAGGCGCTTAATTTGAGCTATAACGCTTTTATCCGCACGACCGGCGAACATCATTTGAAAGCGGCGCAGGAATTTTGGCGGCGGTGCGACCAAAACGGCGATATTTACAAAAAAAATTACAAAGTAAAATATTGCGTCGGCTGCGAACTGGAAAAAACCGAATCGGAACTGCTTGAAGGCAAATGCCCTATTCATCCCAATTTAGCAATGGAACTGATAGAAGAAGAAAATTATTTTTTTAAATTTTCCAAATACCAAAAACCGTTGCTTGATTTGTACGATAAAAATAAAGATTTTGTAATGCCCGAGTGGCGGCTGAAAGAAATTAAAAATTTCGTCGCTGGCGGCTTGGAAGATTTTTCCATTTCCCGTTTAAAAGAAAAAATGCCGTGGGGCGTGCCGGTGCCCGGCGACGACAAACAAGTGATGTATGTTTGGTTTGACGCGCTGATTAATTATATCTCCACGCTCGGCTGGCCTTCCTACGCTGAAGCTTCGGCGGGCAAGCCTGACGATGAAAAAAAATTTAAAGAATTTTGGGGCACGGCCGAAAAACCCAATGCTCTGCAGATTGCCGGCAAAGACAATTTGCGCCAGCAGGCCGCCATGTGGCAGGCGATGTTGATGTCAGCCGGCTTGCCGCCGTCAAAACAAATTCTAATCCACGGCTTTATTAATTCCGGCGGGCAGAAGATGTCAAAGTCACTGGGCAACGTAATTGATCCGTTTGAATTGGTAGAAAAATACGGAACGGACGCGGTTAGATATTATTTATTAGCCGAAATTACGCCTTTTGAAGACGGTGATTTTACGGTTGAGAAATTTGCGGCTCGTTACAACGCCGATTTGGTTAACGGTTTGGGGAATTTGGCCGCGCGCGTTTCCGCGCTTTTGGAAAAAAATAACGTTGAAATTCAAATTAAGCGGGGAAGCGACGCGGAGTTAAAATCAAAAATAGAGGCGTTAATGGCCGAATACGGCTTTAACGAAGCGTTGCAATTATTGTGGCAAAAGTTGCGCCAAAGCGACGAAATTTTGAGCGCGAAAAAACCGTGGGAATTAAAGGATCAAGACGAAATAAAAAAAATATTGGAACCGGTCGCGCGGGATATTTTGAACGTCGCCGATTTATTGAGTCCGTTTATGCCGGATACGGCGGAAAAAATAATTAAGCAATTCAGTAATAATAAAATTAAGAAAGGAGAGATGTTGTTTCCAAGGGTTTAATTAAAATTGTTCCTTAAAATATATCAAACGAAAGGATAAGATCGTGAACCGAAATAGTGTTTGTTTATTACCATTGCTATTTTTCTAAATAAGTTTCAAGCCTCGTTTTTGATTTGAAACTTTTTTGTTTTTAGGCCACTTTTGTTAATTTTAGATAAATTTGTTATAATAATAACATGAATTTCAGTGAAATACTTTCCGCCGTTTCGCATATCAATTGGTTTGACGCGATTTTAATCGTCATGGTTTTGGGTGCGGCGGTGTACGGTTTTTTTAAAGGCATTATCCGCATGGCCGGCGATTTTTTCGGCGTGCTTATCGGCATCTGGGTCGCGGGCAATTATTTTTTGCCGTTTTACGAATGGACGCAGTCGCTTTATTTGGGCAACGCCAACGCGGGCAAAGCGATTAGTTTTTTGCTCTTGCTCGCGATAACGCGCAAACTGATTTCTTTGGCCGTGATGATTTTAGATAAATTTATAAATTTTATCAGCATCATTCCGTTTTTTTGGACGATTAACCGGTTCGCGGGCGCAATATTTGGTTTTTTAAGCGCAACCTTGTCGCTGGGAGTCGTTATTTATTTCTTAAGTCGTTACTCCATCAGTTTCGGTTTTGATAAAATATTAGTCGGTTCAAACATCGCCAAATTACTGCTTCGCTTCGGCGAATTTTTTTCGCCGCTCTTGCCTGAGATTTTACGGCAAGTGCATTCCTTGATTTAGTTTTTTTAAAACTTATGAAGATCGTAAAAATAGATTTTAATTTCCGGCGGAGTAAGATAATTAAGGAAATAACGGAGGAGCTGAAACGCGGCAAAATCATTGTCTATCCGACTGAAACTTTTTACGGGCTTGGTTGCGACGCGACAAACGCGCGCGCGGTTAAAAAAATTTATCAAATCAAAGGGCGGGCGGAAAATAAAGCCCTGCCTTTTTTAGTCTGCAACTTGGCGATGGCGCGAAAATATTTGGAATTTAACGGGCTTGCCAAGCAGTTAGCTAAACAATACTGGTCCGGCCCTTTATCGTTAGTTTTGCCCTTTAATGTTTATGGGCGCAAATTTTTTAAACACTCAATTAATAGTAAAAATTTTGACGGCGGCGTAAGAATTTCCAGTAATAAACTCGCCACGCTTTTGGTAAAAAAATTAGGCAAGCCGCTTATTTCCACTTCCGCTAATCTTTCTAACCAACCATCGACTGGCGATGTCCCAATAATAATCAATTATTTTAAAAATAAAAAATATCAGCCGGACATAATTATTGACGCCGGGAAATTACCGCTCTCGCTCGGTTCAACTTTTCTGGACGCGCGGAGCGGGGAAATAAAAATTTTAAGGCAAGGCGATTTGAAAATTAGTAAAAAGTTTCTAAAGTTATAAAGTTTGTAAAATTAGAAAAAAATGAATAATAATTACTTTATAAACTTTATAACTTTTAAACTTTATGAACTTAATTGATACTCATTGCCATCTTAATTTTCAGGCGTACAAAAGAGATGCGGACGAAGTTATCCGCCGCGCTTTGGACGCGCAAACGGAGCTGATTATTCCTTCCGCCGAGCAGAAAACTTCGCGGCGCGCTTTGGAAATAGCGGACAAATACGACCGCGGAGTTTATACCGCCGTCGGTTTGCACCCGGTCCATTTACAGGACCAGGAATTTGAAGAAGAGGGCAGGAAGGTAAAAATGAAGGGAGAAAGGTTTGATTATAATTTTTATAAAAAATTAGCCGAATCCGAAAAAACAGTGGCAATCGGCGAAGTTGGACTTGATTATTATTATTTACCCGATGATGCGGATAAAATAAAGCAAAATAAGCAATTACAACAATTAACGCTTTTACAACAACTGGAACTTGCTTATGAGCTGAATAAGCCGGCAATTATCCATTGTCGCCCGCGCTCCGCCGAAGGCTCCGGCGAGGCGAGGGAGGCGCATGCGGATTTGGTTCCGTTACTGCAGACATTTTATAAAAATAAAAAGAGACGAGCGGCCGGTAGAGGGGTAATCCATAGTTTTTTTGGCGATTGTGATTTGGCTTGGAAATATTTTTCTCTGGGTTTTTTAATTTCTTTTACCGGTGACATTACTTTCCCGCCCAAAAAAAATAATTTGCCGGCGTATCAGGCGCGCGACGAATTAATCCGCAAAGTTCCTTCGGATAAATTTATGATAGAAACCGACAGTCCGTTTATGGCGCCCGTGCCTTTTCGCGGTCAAAGAAACGAGCCGGCGCGCGTAATAGAGGTGGCAAAAAAAATAGCGGAATTAAAAAATATCAGTTTAGACAGCGTGGCGCAGGCGACCACGAAGAACGCGCAAACTTTGTTTAATTTAAAATAAAAAAGGCATACCGCACTTTTGTTTTGCGATATGCCGTAGGAACTTTTTAGATTGGGCGAGGCGGGATTTGAACTCGCGACATCTGGCTTTTCAGGCGTTTTCTTTTTTGCTTATCTAGAATTTTCAAAAGAAAACCCTCTTTTTTAGAGAGGCAGCGCTCTAACCATTGAGCTACTCACCCAATAAAAGATCAAGTTAAAAACAGGGGACGGGGTTTGAACCCATGACCTTCTGCTTAGAAAGCAGGCACTCTGCCACTGAGCTACCCCTGTATAGAACTTTTATCATTTTAGCTGAAATAAAAAAAGTGTCAATAGTATATTTTACTATGCTTATTTTGTTTTATTCTGTCAATTGACCCGCTCTAATTTTTACCTTATAATTTAAGCGAAAGTAAGTTGTGGATAAAATTTCCCGTTTATTTGCGGGACATTTATTTTTTATTAGGTCACTAATAGCCACGAGGAAATCACGAATAGCCACTAATTAATTAACGAATAAGCACGAATAATTGCCATGGAAGAAAAAAAAGATATTGAGCAAGAAAAAAAAGTGGACATGCCGTGGTGGCAGCCGGCGATATTGATGTTTTCGCGCCTGTCCGGCTGGATTGTCGGCCCGATAATACTCGCGATTTTTTTAGGCAAGTGGTTAGACAAGCGATATGATACCGAGCCGTGGCTGTTTTTAGGAACGGTCGGACTGGCTTTTATTATATCAATGGTTGGTTTAGTGAAAGACGCGTTTAAAGAGATTGATAAATTCAAATAAATAGATGAACACAGATTTTTTGCGGATAAAAACAGATCACGGATGTGCACCAATGCTGCATTAACGCCAATCCGTGCTCTGTGTAAATCCGTAAAATAATCCGTGCAGATCCGTGTTTAATATGGGAGAAGAACAAAATTTACATGATGTAGAAGAGGTTGTGACAGCACAGACAGAAACCCACGAAATAGTTCATGAGCAGACTTTATTCGCCGAGCCATTATGGCATATCGGCGGTTTTCCAATTACCAATTCGCTAATGGTCAGCTGGACGGTGGTTATTTTGATTATTTTGGGTTCGTTGATTTTGCGTGTGTTGTTGAAAAAAGTGCCGGGGAAAATTCAGGGCGCGATGGAAATGGTTTTTGAATGGTTTTTGGAAACTTTTGATTCCATTACCGGCAGCCGCCAAAAATCGCTGCAGTTTTTTCCTCTTATTTTCGCCTTTTTTATTTTTATTTTATTAAATAATTGGTTTGGGCTTTTGCCGGGCGTGGGCACTATCGGACAGGTGGTTAATGAATACGGCGAATTAGTTTTTGTGCCGTATTTGCGCGGCGGCACCGCGGATTTGAATACGACGCTCGCGCTCGCGTTAATCGCGATTATCGCGTCGCATCTGTTCGGCATTTTTAAAATCGGTCCTTGGACGCATCTTAATAAATTTATCAACATTAAAGCATTTTTAGAAATACCGAAAAAAATAATGAAAGAGCCGACTATTATTTTAGTTAATCCGATAAAAGCGTTTGTTGGCATCGTGGAGGTAGTCGGTGAAGTCGCCAAAGTCGCCTCGCTGTCGTTTCGTTTGTTCGGCAATATTTTCGCGGGCGAAGTATTGCTTGCATCCATGGCGGCGCTAGTCGCGTGGATTGTCCCGATTCCGTTTATGTTTTTAGAATTAATAGTCGGCGTTATTCAGGCACTGATTTTTGCGATGCTGACGCTGGCATTTTTAACCATCAATACGAGCGAGGAGCACTAACATAAATTTCTAATTCCTAATTAACCTAATTTCTAATGAATTTCCAAAATTAAAGCATTGGGATTTGATTAGGAATTAGATATTAGAAATTAGTAATTTATTAAGTTGATAGTTCAACCGACGTTAAATAAATAAAAACATTCGTCTAAAGTAATGGGCTGTCAAATAATGGAGAATTTTATGGATCTAACAATGCTTGCCAAAGCGATTGCGATCGGCATCGGCGCTATCGCGCCAGCCTTAGCTATCGGCAAAATTGGCGCGAAAGCGATGGAGTCAATCGGCCGCAATCCGGAAGCCGCGGGGAAAATTTTAGTCCCGATGCTTTTGGCCGCCGCGTTCGCGGAAGCCATCGCCATTTACGCGCTCGTGGTCGCGTTTTCTATCAAATAGTAGTTTTACAGTCGGGAGCTCATTTGGGCTCTCGGAGTAAGATTATTAAAAATTTTCA
>PFAS01000076.1:0-2477 GCA_002778635.1 Candidatus Falkowbacteria bacterium CG10_big_fil_rev_8_21_14_0_10_43_11
TATTGCCGCCGGCCGTGAGCCAGAGCAGGCCGCCAAACATCAAAATAACGGCCGCGAGAATGCCAATAATACCGATGGCATATTTATAAATGCCGCTGATATATTCACCAATCCACAGGCCTTTATCCGAGCCAAAATTGACAGTTGGTATATTAATTTGCAGGGTTGGTTTTTTAAGGCCGGTTTCCTGCGCCAAAGCAAAATTGGCCAAAGAAAAAAAGAGGAGAGACGCAAAAATCAATGTTAAAGCAGTTTTATGGAAATTAGACATAATTAAAATTTCTAATATCTAATTTCTAATTCCTAATCAAACCCCAATGGTTAGAAATTAGAAATTAGAAATTAATAATTTTTTTCATCTCTTCATAGCTTATCTCACCCATCATTTCTTGTTCGTTAATATATACCGTCGGCACGCCGGAAATTTGCAAAGCGTTTGCTTCTTTAATATTGTCGTCCACTAAAGCCGAAGCGTTTGTTTTCAGACATTGTTCAAATTGCGCCTGATTTAATTTTAGTTTTTTTGCCAGCGAGTTAAATAGAGTTTGGCTTAAATTATTATAATTTTGATAAAGCAAATCACTTATCTCCCAGAATTTTCCCTGCGCCTGCGCGCACCGGCCGGCGACCGCGGCTTGATAGGATTTGAAAGTTTTGTCCGCGTTCGGGAAATCTTTATGGATTACCCGCACCTTATCCGGAAATTGTTTTTGCGCCTGCAGCGCGTTGGCAACTGTCTGGCCGCAATAGCGGCAAGTAAAGTCAGTGTAGACGGTGATATTAATTTTTGCGTCGCTTAGACCTGCGGCCGGGTCAGCGCCGGTAATAATCGGTCCGGTAATTATTTTATCCAAAGTGGGGACCGGTGTGAGCAAAGGGTCGGCGGCATTGTAATTTTGATTAAAATAAAAAGTCTCTTCGCCGGCTGGTTTATTATTTTTTTCTCCCGCGCCGAAAGTTGACGGATAGACGATAAAGAAAAAGATGACGAAAAGCAAGAACAAGACGAGGGATAAAGAGATGAATTTTATTTGAAAGGTATTATTAGTTTTGGACATAATTCATTGTTAAATTGTTAAATTGTTACGCTACGATATTTAGAGGCTTTATAGCAATTTAACAATGTAACAATGTAACAATTTTTATTTTAATCTCATCTTATACATTCCTCCGGTCGCGCCGTCGGTAAAATAAAGTTCGCTTTCGTTACTGGAAACAACGATGTTTTGAACGTTGAAATTGCCGTCAGGCACCGCTAACAGCGAGCGTGAGCCGTTCGCTAAATTTATTTTATAAATACTGTCAGCTGTTTCGTTAGCTAATTCCGGGAATAAGCCGGCGCCTTCCGGCAAGCTTTGCGGCACGGCGCAATAGGCGGTTTGGTCGCTGACGATATTACATTTATTAGCCCAAGTTTGCAGGTTGAGCTGTTGGCGGTTAGCGCCGATATTTTCGCTTTTAGCGTCCACTATCCACAAACTAGGATTTAAATTAGTATCATCGCTATAAACGCTGTAAAGCAAACGGTCGCCCGAGGGAGCCCACTGCGATTCCAGTCCGCGGCCTTCAATCACGGTTGATTTGAAATTTTCTTTGTTTTGACCGACAAAATACAGAGTCTGGCGGTTAAAATCAAGGCTTTCGGTAAATAAAGCCACTGACAAATTATTCGGCGACCAAGAAGAATGAATTTTGTCCGCGTTGTTTCCCAAATTTTCCAGCGCGCGCGCCTGCGAGCCGTCTTCATTAGACACGATCAGCCAGTTATTTTCCGGGTCAAGCCCGATGCTTTTGGCCACTATTTGGTTTGATTGCGGAGAAAAATCAAATTCCTGCCAATGTTTTGGCAAAGTAAACTGCCGTTGCGCGGTAAAATCATATAAAATATTGGCGCCGTCCGGATATTCTAAAACAGCTTTGTCTTTATTGGGCGCCCAGGTGACGCTCTGTACGTCAAAAAAAGTTTTGTCGCTCAAGGCAACCGTTTGCCCATTTTGGTTAAGGCGATAAAATTTGCCGTCATCGCGGCTGTAATAATAAACATCCCGGCCGTTGTTGCCAAGCGTTGGAGCCAAACTGTCGGTTTGGTTTACCGCCGTAACCGCCGTGACGCCGCCGCGCGCTGTCGCGTCAGGCGCCGCCGGAGCGGAAACTGTTTCCGCAGTTTGAGCCGTCGTTTCCGCGCCGGGCAATTTTCCTCCAGCGCCAATGCCTGTTTCTCCCACGGCGCCGGTCCCGGTTTTAGCGGCCGGTAATTGTCCGCCGGGAGTGGTCGCGGCCGGCGAGACTGAAGGCAGAAGCGAGCCGGCCGGTTTGAAAAATAGCCAGAAAATGAAATAGCCAATTAAGACGCAAAAAACCAGAAAGCCGACTGCCAAAGATATTTTTTTATAATTTATTTCCATAAAAACATAACAATATAAAAATTTCTAATTTCTAATCAATGTCTAACGCATAAATGTCTAATATCAAATTTA
>PFAS01000076.1:2526-3800 GCA_002778635.1 Candidatus Falkowbacteria bacterium CG10_big_fil_rev_8_21_14_0_10_43_11
TATTGGGATTTGATTAGAAATTAGGCATTAGTAATTTATGTTTTAATGTTTTTTATGTTTTGATGCTCCTCGTTTCTGTTGCGTTAAAGTAGTAATATATGTTAAAATAAATATAGTGAGTCGTGTTGATAACCTCGTCGCGTAAGTTATCTTAATTATATAACAGATAGCGCTTATTAGCAAAAATTTAATTTAAAAAGTTATGTTTGACATATTTAAAAAATCTCAGAGTTTTTTAGGCATTGATATCGGCAAAACAAGCGTCAAAATAGTGGAGATGAAAAAAATCAAAGGACGGCCGACATTGATTAATTACGGTTATAGCGAGGAAAACGAAGATTTTGCCAAAAAAAATTTACCGCTTGACATTATCAAGTCAGCCCGCTTAATTGCCGAAACTTGCCGGCGCGCCGGCATTAAAAGCACCAATGCCATCGCGGCTTTGCCGAGTTTTGCCGTTTTTTCTTCAGTTTTAAATTTGGCGCGCGCGGATCAAAAAGAATTGGAAGGAGCGGTAATGTGGGAAGCGAAAAAAGTTATTCCGCTTGATTTGGAAGAAATGATTTTGGACTGGAAAGTCATCGCGGAAGAACCGTCAGACGCAGTCTTGCCAAAAGAAAATAAAACGCCCGAAACGCAAAACGGCAACATCAAAGTTTTGTTAACCGGCGCCCCTAAAACGCTGGTAAAAAAATACGTCGCCATTTTTAAAGAGGCAAAAATGAATTTATTAAGTTTGGAAACGGAGATTTTTTCCCTTACTCGCTCTTTAATCGGATTAGACAAATCAATCATCGCGCTCGTGGATTGGGGCGCGGTTAATACGGATATTTCCATTATCGCCAGCGGTTTGCCGATGTTCAGCCGCAGTTTGGACTCGGGAGGGATTATGGTCACTAAAGCGATAAGCGACAGGTTGAGGGTTGATTTTAAAAGGGCGGATCAGTTCAAACTTGACCTAGGTTCATCTTTGTCCGACGATCCCTCCGCGCCTCTGCCCGCGATCGTGGCGGATACGATTTCACCGATAGTCAACGAAATAAAATATTCGCTTAACTTGTTCCAGCAGGAGAACGATAAACAAGTTGAAAAAGTAATCTTTGCCGGCGGCGGGGCGAATTTGCCTAATATCGCCTCTTACTTAGCGGGAGTTTTTGATAAAAAGGTTATTATTGGCGATCCGTTCGCGCGCGTAGCTTATCCGTTGGATTTAAAGCCGGCGCTGGATGAAATCGGCCCCAAAATGGCGATAGCCATCGGGTTAGCGCTGAGAG
>PFAS01000076.1:3819-3903 GCA_002778635.1 Candidatus Falkowbacteria bacterium CG10_big_fil_rev_8_21_14_0_10_43_11
AGTCCATAAAGTCCATAAAGTCCATAAAGTCCATAAAGTCCATAAAGTCCATAAAGTCCATAAAGTCCATAAAGTCCATAAAGT
>PFAS01000066.1:0-650 GCA_002778635.1 Candidatus Falkowbacteria bacterium CG10_big_fil_rev_8_21_14_0_10_43_11
TCCGCTCGGCCGTTTTTTTGCCGATGCCGGAAACTTTATTTAATAATGACGGGTCGCCCGCGCCGATAGATTCTTTGATGTCCGTCACGCTTGCCAGGCCCAAAATTCCCAGCGCCGATTTCGGCCCCACGCCCGAAACGGACAAAAGCAGTTTAAAAAATTCCAATTCCGCAAAATCTTTAAAACCGTACAGATCATCCGCGTCCTCGCGCACGTTATGGTATAAATAAAATTCCGCCTCCTGGCCGATATTTAAGTCCGCGTACATTCCGGCATTAATAAAAACTTGGTAGCCGATATTATTGACTTCCAAAATTACGAAATTTTGGCTTTTATTTAAAATTTTACCGCGTAAAAAAGAAAGCATACATTAAACAATAATTAAACAGAAATTAATTGCCGCTAAGCAGCAATGTTTTAAGTTTTTCTTGCGATTATCGCGAATGGCAAATAAAATTTTTCCAAATCGGCAAACGAAACGCAAATTTCCGCTCCGCCGACAAATAAGCCGGCGACCGCTTCCCGCAAACGGGCTATTTCTTTTAGTTGCGATGGCTTGTGAATACTGTCTAAAGTCAAATCAATTAATTCCAGCGCCCGTATCAGCGCCTGATTTTTATGTTCTAAAATATTTTTTTTATCCCAGGATT
>PFAS01000066.1:718-1403 GCA_002778635.1 Candidatus Falkowbacteria bacterium CG10_big_fil_rev_8_21_14_0_10_43_11
CCTTGAGATAATCCTTGATGAATAAAAGTCATAATTAAACCACTAGCTTGTTAATAATTTTTTTTATTTTTTCTTTTATTTCTTCGTTTCCAATTTCCATTAATCTATTACCCACGCGCGGACGAATATTAATCAATGATTTATACTCAATAAAATCTTCTGCTGGCAAATCCGGATAAAGATTAGCGCCCCATAAATCATCTTGCTTAGAGCCATCTTGTAATAATAAATTTTCCGCGTCGGCATGCATTTCGCCGCCGATAGCCATAATTTCCCGCTTGATGTCAATTACAATTTTAACCATATCGCCAAAAGACGCTTCTGCCAGTTTTTTTACTTCATCTTTGCTTATCTTTTCTTTAATTACTTTTATTTCCATATAAATCAGCTTATCAATTTTTGCCTAAAAAATCAAACCTACAATGAAGGCGAGGTTTGCAAACCTCGCCTTCCATGTTGTTAATATTTGTGGTTATTCGTCTCTTTATTCGTGCAAATTCGTGACATTATATTTGTTCAAAAAATGCCCGATACGCCCGATACGCCTGATAAACATCCGCCTTGGAAACAATTTCCATCGGCGCGTGCATATTCAAAACGCCGACGCCCAAATCAACTACATCTAAGTTGCGTTTGGCTAAAAACATGGCAATCGTGCCGCCGCCGCCAAAATCAACTTTGCCCA
>PFAS01000066.1:1410-2990 GCA_002778635.1 Candidatus Falkowbacteria bacterium CG10_big_fil_rev_8_21_14_0_10_43_11
GGTTTGCCAAACGACTTTCTGCGCGTCAAAAATCGCGCGCAATTTTTGCACATATTCCGGCGACGCTTCCGAAGAACTGTATTTGCCGCGATGGCCGGTGTATTTTTCCAGCGCGACGCCACAGCCGATATAAGCGGCGTTGCGCGCGTCATGAACTTCTTTATAGTCTGGGTCAAAACCGGCCGTAACATCCGCGGAAATCGCCTGCGATTTTTCCATCACCTGATACATATTTTTAAAATCCGCCGGCTGTCCGATTTTTTTTAAAATTTCAATAATAATATTTTCCATCCAGACCGATTGCGCACTGGTGTTGCCTTCGGAACCGATTTCTTCGCGGTCAACCCAAAAGCATAGTTGCGCGCGTTCTTTATTTTTACCGTCTAACAGCGCGATTAGCGACGAATACGCGCAGACACGGTCATCGTGCCCGAAAGCGGCGATTAAAGAACGGTCAAACCCCAGATCGCGCGCTTTGCTCGCGGTTACCGCGTGCAACTCGCTGGAAACAAAATCCCCTTCAGTCAGGCAGTATTCTTTGTTTAAAATTTCTAAAATCGCCAGTTTTATTTTTTCTTTTATTTTTTTGTCCGCTACCGGAATACTGCCGATAACGATGTTTAATTCCTCCGCCGTTACCCCCTCTTCCAAAGTTTTTTTAAGCTGGTCCTTTCCTAAATGCGGCAACAAATCCGTAATCATAAAAATCGGGTCTTCCTCTTTCTCGCCGATGGTTATTTCTATTTTTTTGCCGTTAGCGAGCATCACCACGCCGTGCAAAGCTATCGGAATCGTCGGCCACTGATATTTTTTGATGCCGCCGTAATAATGCGTTTTAAAATAAGCCAAACCGGAATCTTCATATAACGGATTAACTTTTAAATCCAAACGCGGATTATCAATATGCGACATTAATAAGCTAAAGCCGTCCCGCGTTAAATCTTTGCCGATAAGAGCGAATAAAATATTTTTATCGCGGTTTATTGCGTATATTTTATCTCCGGTTTTCAAAGTATTCACTTCGGCTATATCTTTAAAGCCCGCGGCGCGCGCGATGGCCATTCCTTTGGTTACGGCTTCGCGCTCAACTTTGGCGCTGTCTAAAAAATTTTTATAACCTTCGCTAAATTGCATGGCGGCTTTTCTGTCTTTATCGCTCATCTCTTCCCACGCGTTTTTCTTAACGCAAGTTAATTTTTCCTCCAATTTTTTATAATCAATTTTAGACATAATCTTTAGCAATAAAATTATTGTTTAATTATTTTTAAATTTCCGTAAAATTTTTGCTTGTTTTCTTTTCGCCCATTGAATAATAAACCAAATCGGCCAGTCAAACCAAGAGGGCTTTAATTCTAATAGCGTAAAATCAATCAATGTAAGTTTGTGTTCCGGCGTGATTAAAACATTGCTTAAAAAATCGGGCTGAAACTTAAATAATCCTTCCCGGCCGAACAAATCAAATATTAATCCTGTTTCTTTTTCCATTTTCCGATAACGCTCCATTATATCAATAAATTGTTTTTTTATCAAGCTGTCTTTTAAATCCGCTAATTTTAAAAAACGGCAACTTATTTTTTCCT
>PFAS01000045.1:0-10443 GCA_002778635.1 Candidatus Falkowbacteria bacterium CG10_big_fil_rev_8_21_14_0_10_43_11
GGCTTATATCTTCAAGCGCGCCTGCACCCCGCGGGAGGCAATGCAGGGCATGGCGGACGTGATAAGGAAAGACCAGGAGAATAAAGAGAGACAGAAAGACAAGAAGTAATTTGCACGAGTACTCGTACAAAAACGTCGGTTTTGACTTATATTACTTTCTTGGTATGATATTTTTGTCTACAAGATAATCGCTAAAAAACCGCCGTTGTACCCGTTGCCGAAATTGAAAAAACCGTCTGCGCGCCGCGCCCCCGCCCATAACGGCGGGCGAGTAACGTTGTTTGGTCGGGTAACCCGTTCCCCGCTGGCCAGCGGAGGCGTAAGGCCGAAAGGCGCACCGGCGAACAGGAAGGGGTTTTGAAGGGGAAGGAATGTTCGCCCGTTAGCTTTTCGGCCTAAAAAAATATTCAAAATTCGCAGTCCGGATTTTCGTCAAAAAAAGTTCGGATTTTAACCAAAAGGCACCGCCAATTTTTGAATTAAAATCCTCGGCGGCGTTTCTTTTAATTTAAGAAGCGTTTTTTTATTAGTAATTTTTTTTGTTTCTGCTATGATAGAATAAGTTTATAATTTTTTATCCAGACACCTTCCGAGAGAAGTGTGCATTTTCCCGCAGGTTCACCCTTACACCAAGATTTAGTGCAGGGGTTTAGTATCCTACGGTGAAGGTGTTTGGATTTATTATTTTCTTGGCGGTTAAAAAAATAATTTTTGGCGCCAGGATAAAAACATTATGGTTAATTTCGTCCCGACAAAAATGTTTTTGACCAAAGGCGTCGGCCGACACAAAGAGTATCTGCAGTCGTTTGAAATGGCTTTGCGCGATGCCGGCATCGCCGAGTACAACTTAGTCACCGTCAGCTCCATTTTTCCACCGAATTGCAAGCGCGTTTCCAAAGAAGAAGGGAAAAAGTTTTTGAATCCCGGACAAGTCGTTTTTACCGTGCTCGCGCGGCAGGCGACTAACGAATCGAATCGCTTAATTTGCGCTTCCATCGGTTTGGCCCAGCCGGGCGATTCCAACCAGCACGGTTATCTTTCCGAACATCATCCGTTAGGCGAAACGGCGGACAAAGCCGGGGACTACGCCGAAGATTTGGCCGCTACCATGCTCGCGACTACTTTGGGGTTGGAATTTGATCCTAACGCCGCCTGGGACGAACGCGAACAGGTTTATAAAACATCCGGAACAATAACAAAAACAACTAACATTACCCAATCCGCCGAAGGGCACAAAGAAGGCCTTTGGACAACGGTTATCGCGGCCGCGGTGTTCATTTTTGAGTAGCCGGTTGACAAAATTTCGGTTTTGACTTATACTTAAAGCAAGTAAGTGTTTTGTTCGCTAAACTCTCCCTTTAAACGCAAGTGATAAGGGCAGTAGCAGGCGCAACAAATAGGTCGCCTTACATTTATCACAACGTTTAAAGAAAACAAATGGCAAAGAAACTTTACGTCGGCGGTCTGTCTTACGACACCACCGATGACGGCCTGCGAGACGCTTTTGCGCAAGCAGGTTCCGTCACTTCAGCCTCTGTCGTTACTGATAAATTCTCCGGCCGCTCCCGCGGTTTCGGTTTTGTGGAAATGGCAACTGAAGAAGAAGCCCAAGCCGCGATCGAAATGTGGAACGGCAAAGAATTAGACGGCAGAACTGTGACCGTAAGCGAAGCTCGCCCTCCGAAAGAACACGGCGCTGGCGGCGAACATCGCGGCGGTTTTCGCTCCGGTGGTTATAACAATGACCGCGGTGGCGCAAGACCCCACAGCAATTGGTAAAAAATAATATTTTTCCAATATAAAATCCTCTCCGATATCATCGGGGAGGATTTTAGTTTTGTCAACCGGCTTAATTTATTTTTAACTCTCGTTTCAGTTTGGCTATCAATATTTCCGCTCTGGCCGGTTCGCGATGCTGGCTGACGAAATGATAGACGGCCGTGCGCAACGCCGTCCAATAGTAATAAGCGGCGATTCTATTTTCCAAATTTTGGTCTGATTTTATTTTAGCCGCCGTTAAGTATTCGTCTAAAAATATTTTTTTTAAATCGGCGACGGTATCTTGTTCCGCGATAAATTTGCCGGCCATGTATTCCAACTGCTGCGTGAAAGCGCCCAAATCGCGGGCGAAATCTCCCAGACACATGTCGGTAAAATCAATTAAGCCGATTTTATTTTTGGAAATCCTGATAACGTTTTCCGGATGAGCGTCGCCGTGAATTAAACAGCGCTTAGCGGAAGCGGCCAGATAGGCCTTCTCTTGCCGATTAAGCAGGGTGAATATTTTGTAAACCGAATCATACGCGCTAGGGTATTGGTCTTTAATTTTTTGCAGCCAATTTTTAGCGCCGGGGATGGTGGTGGCGATCAGACTGTTTTTTTTGTTAAAATTTTTAGCGCCCGCCGTCGGCAGACGATGCAACTTAACGAACCAGCGGGCAGTTAAGCGAACAAGCCGTTTTATTTCGTCAATATTTTTAGTTTGAATGTAATGAAAAAGATTTTGGCCGCTCAAACCGCGGTAAAAAACTCCCCGGAAGCGCTGCGAATAAAATAACGGATGGGGAATCGTTAAATTGCCGCGCGCGAATCCCTTGCTCCATAAAAAACAAAGCGCGGCGTAGATATTGCGGCGGGGTTCGTGCGAATGAGCGGAGCAAAAAATCGGCAACATTTTCGTTTTATTTTTTAAGTCAACAAAATAAGCGTCGTATTCCACTACCACATGGTAAGAGGTTTGCCAAATGTTATTTTTTATTCCGTTGACGCTTATTTTTTTTATCGCCTTAAAATCCGGATACAGGGGCAAAAGCCGCTGTTTAAAATATTTTAAAACAAATCGTTCGTCGTAGAGCTGTTTGATGTTCATATTATTTTTTCCAATAATATTTCCAATGCTTGTTCCAGATTAATTTTTTTATTTCTAGACAAAGTTTTTCCGCTTTGATTTTGGCGGCGCGGCTCGCGGAGTCGTCAATGGAGCGGACGGCTTTGGTCAATTCGTTCACGCCGCGCTCTATTTCGTCCGGGCTCCAGGAAAGCGCGCCGAATAAATTTTTAAAATTATGCCCCGACGCCCACCAAAAAGTGCAGCTCGCGAGTCCCCGCCGCAGATGCCGCTCTACCCATAAACGCTGGCAGTCGTTATCATAGCGTTCAGCCGTTTCCCACGCTAAGCGCGCCAATTCCCATATTTTTAATTGAATTTTGTTTCGTTTGTTTTGCCATAAAGCAAAGGGCTGGCCGCGGCGCAACTCCGCCGGAGTTGATTCCCAGGAAGAAGCGACCGGCGCGATTGATTCCGGCGAAGCTTGCTTTTTTATGAAAGCGGAGACAGTCTCGGTTTGCAGATCCGGTCGTTGGATTAATTTTTCCAAGCGCCCGCTAAGGTCGTTATAATTCAGGCCGTATAACTCCGCGTCAGTCGCCGTGACCGCGATTTGGCCGCTGTTTTCGTCCAACAGCCGCTGAATAGTTTTTGGCACGTAGCTTTGCGAAAGCCGGCGCTCGCGGAAAATAATTTTTAAGCCGCTGTTGGCATCGGCGTAGATTCGGCCGCAATCTAATTTTTTGAGCCGATGGCCGTTGGACATTTCATCTAATATTATCCATTCATAACCCAAATTTTTTATCAGTGCCGCAATCGCCGGAGAATAGGCCATTTCCGGCAAAAAAAAGCCGCGCGTTTTTATTTTGCCAAAATATTTTTTTAACAGTTTTTCCTGCAATTTAATTTGCGCTTTGGCTTCGTCCGCCGGAATAAGCGGCAGGATGGGGTGGTAAGCGGCCGTTCCGGTCAATTCAATCTGGCCGCGGGCCAGTAGCTTTTTTATTCCCGCCAGCAGGGCGTGACAGCCGAGTTCGTCGATTTTTTCCAGCAAACAGCCGCTGACGTTTAAAGTAAATTTAACCCGAGGATTTTTTAACAAAGCTTTAACCAAGCGGTGATAGCTTTTGGCAATCGCGGCCGCGATAATTTCCTTGTCTGCCGCGGCCGGCTGGTAGAGATGAAGAAAGTTGATCCAAAGCATAAATAATGAAATGTCAAAATCCAAATGTCCAATGTCAAATTAAATCCCAAATCTAAATGTCAAAAATTTGGCATTGGTAATTTGTTATTTAGAATTGTTTGTTGCTAAAGCGGCATAGTATAAGTCCACGTATTTTTTTGCCGGTATCTGCCAAGAGTTGGATTCCTGCATGTCTTGAATGATTAATTTGCGCCATTGTTTTTTGTCTTTAAACAATTCCAAGGCGCGCACTATAGCTCCGTACAGTTCGTAGGCGCCAAAATTGTCAAAGACAAAGCCATTGCCGGATTTATCCGTCGGGTTATAATTTGCGACCGTATCCGATAAGCCGCCGACGCGGTGCACAATCGGCACGCAGCCGTAGCGCATGGCGATCAGCTGGTTTAACCCGCAGGGCTCGTGGTGCGAGGGTAAAAGCAGCATGTCGGCGCCGGCATAAATCAAAGTTTCGTATTTTTGGTTTTCCGCGTGCGAGGGGATAATGACGAATTTATCGTTATGTTTGGCAAGTTTTTGCATTTCGTTGATGTAATTTTTATCTCCCGAACCGATTACGATAAACTGCAGTTTAAGCCGCATAATTTCTTCCGCTATGTTTAAGATTAATTCAAATCCTTTTTGGAAAACGATGCGCGAGGTCATGGCGATTATCGGAACGTAAGCGTTAACTGGCAAGCCGAATTTTGTTTGCAGCCATTTTTTATTGTGGATTTTGCCGCTTTTAATCGTGCGAGTGCTGTAATTTTTTTTCAATCCCGGATCAGTGGCCGGATTATAATCTTTGTAATCAATGCCATTGATAATGCCAAACAATTTTTCCCGGCGGTTTTGCAAAATGCGGTGCAAGTCCTGGCCGAATTTTGGGGTTAATATTTCCTCGGCGTAATGTTCGGACACGGCGTTCACTATGTTGGCGCTCATAATCGCCCGTTTGGCAAAATTGACGTATGACAATTTTGGATCGCCAAAAGCCGGCAATTTGACCGTGCCAAAATCTTTATGCGCGCGCGGAACGTCCCACCAGTTCATGCCCATTTGATAGGCAAGATTATGAATGGTATAGACGGTTTTGGCGTTTTGCAATTTGGCGGCGTAAGGAAAATTATTTTTTATAAAATAAGGGACAAGTCCCGCGTGCCAATCATGGCAATGGATAATGTCCGGGTTGAGTTCGCGCATGGAAATTAAGCGCAACGCCGCGACGTTAAAAAGCATAAAACGCGCGTTTTCATGCGTTGACCCGTAAAGCGTTTTGCGGCCGGAAAAATATTTTTCGTTTTCAATAAAATAAACCGGCAAGCCATTCATCAAATAGCCGCGCCAATAGTTAACGATAACGGTTTCACCGTTGCCGTTGCCGCCATCATCGCCGTTGGGGTATAATTTTATGTCTTTTTCCATTAATTCCAGCTGGTGCTTTTTTTTGTCAATTATTTGGCCGTAAAGCGGAGTAACGATCGTTATCTCATGTCCCAGCCGTTTTAGCGCTTTGGGCAAACTGCGCGCCACGTCCGCTAGCCCGCCGCTTTTGGAAAAAGGGTCAACTTCACTGACGATGTGGATGATTTTAAGAGGTTTCATAAATTGTTTAACACGAATGTTTCAAATTATACACGAATATTCACGAATTAAAATAACCCGAATAAATATTTGTAAATTAATTCGCAATATTCGTGTATAATTCGCGTGCATTCGCATTATATAGAATTAGCGCAGCAGATTGCTACCGCCAGCGCGTCCGCCGCGTCATCCGGCTTGGGGATTTCTTTAAGGTTAAGCAGTAATTTTACCATTCTTTGCACCTGCAATTTACTGGCTTTGCCGTAAGCGCTTACTGCCTGTTTGACCTGCAAGGGCGTGTATTCGTAAATCGGCAGGCGATTTTGGCAAGCGGTTAAAATTACCACGCCGCGCGCTTCGCCGACCGCGAAGGCCGTTTTGGCGTTATTATAAAAAAATAGCTGTTCCACGGCTATTACTTTTGGTTTTTGTTTAATTATCAGTTTTGTTAATTCCTCGCTGATTTGTTTTAACCTTTGCGCGCGCGGCACGCCGGCTTTAGTCGTAATGCAGCCGTAATCAATCAAACTTAATTTTCCTCGGTCGTTGTTGATAATGCCAAAGCCAGTGGTGGCGAGGCCGGGGTCGATGCCCAAGATTACTTTTGAGTCTCTTTTATCAGAAAAAGTTGAATGCGCCTGGTAGGTTTTTTTCTTAGAAAATAACATTAAATTTTCAATTTTCAATTTTCAATTTTCAATTTTCAAACAATTTTCAATTCTTCAATTTTTAGGCAAGTTTAGGTATGTTTGAAAATTTAGTCATTAGAAATTGTTTAGAAATTAGAAATTGAAAATTATTATATTAAATAACGACGTCCGTATAGTAGTTGCTTACGTCTTCATTTTCCTCCAGTTCTTCAATTAATTTTTCTACTTTGTTTTTTTCTTCTTCGCTGACGGTTTTTTCTTCTTTCGGCACGTATTCCAGCGCGGTCGATTCAGTGGCGATTTTTTTGCCGTCCAGAAAATTTTTTACTTTAGTTAAATTTTCAATGCGGGTATATAAAGTCCAACCCTCGTTTTCTTTTTGGATGTCATCTGCGCCGGCGTCAATTAAAGCTAGTTCAAATTCATCATTGGCTAAATTTTTATTTTTTAGTTCTTCATTCATAATTCTTATTACCCCTTTATGTTCAAAATTCCAGCTTACGCTGCCGGAAGCGCCCAAGGCGCCGCCGTATTTTGAGAGCAGATGCTTAATGTCCGCGGCCGTGCGGTTTTTATTATCGGTTAAGACTTCAATGATAAATCCCGCTTTGGCCGGGCCAAAACCTTCGTAAACCAACTCCTCCGGCACGGCGCCGCCCAGTTCGCCCGTGCCGCGCTTAATCGCCCGCTCAATGTTTTCTTTGGGCATGTTCACTTCGCGCGCGCGGTCAATCGCCATGCGGAGCGAAAAATTCATTTCCGGGTCCCCGCCTTTGCGCGCGGCAATCGTGATGACATTGGCGACTTTGGTAAAAGCCGAACTGCGCTTGGCGTCCACGACCGCTTTTTGCCTTTTGGTTGTTGCCCATTTGGAATGGCCGGACATACAGGAAAGTAAGAAGTTAGAAGTAAGAAATTGTTTGTTTGATTAGTTAATTGATTGCATTGCTATATTGTTAAATTGTTGCGCTACGATATTCAGGATGTTTTACAGTAATATAATAATTTAGCAATTTAACAATGATCTTACTGCTTTTTGCAGTTTAACTTATTTGAAATTAAAAATCAAGCTGGAGGAGTATAGTTTTTATAGTATAATGGCAGTATGAAATTATTTTGGTTAAAATTATAAGAACTAAAAAACCCTTTTAGACAAAGCGTATGTTTTCTTTTATACATCCATGGCGCTATAGCACGCATCCGGCGCGCGTCAAAAGCAAGTGCCGCAAAATCGTGTTTATTGGCAGTAAAGCGGCCTTTCTTTTATTTAAGGACGAGAAGGTGCGCAAATTTTTAAAATTTAGCGAAGTTGATGCAACCGAACAGGACCGGTTTTTTAACGAAATGGTGGTTACTAATTTAGTGATGTTTTTGTTAATTTTGGACGAGCAAATTCGTGATTTTTTATCTTATCACTGACTTCCTTTATAAAATCAGTCGTCGCGATTTCACGAGTTTCTACCGAGCCGCGGTCGCGAACATTTAAAAGCGGAGAATTAACCTCCTTATCGCCGATTACAAGCATATAAGGAACCTTTTCATTAACCGCTTTTCTTATTTTATTGCCGACTGTTTCACTCGCTTCATCTATCTCGACGCGGATACCGGCTGCTTTTAATTCGCTCGCTAACTTTTTACAATGCGGGATATGCGTTTCGGCGACCGAAACTATTTTTACCTGAACGGGGGAAAGCCAAACCGGCATTATTCCAGAGTAGTGTTCAATTATAACACCCATAAATCTCTCCATCGAACCTAGTAGAGCGCGGTGAATAACAATTGGAGTTATTTTTTCGCCATTCTGGTCAGTATAGACGAGTTCAAAGCGTTTTGGTAGCTGAAAATCTAATTGGATGGTTGCTAATTGCCATTGACGGCCGATTGCGTCTTTTACTTTTACATCAATTTTTGGACCATAGAAAGCACCATCGCCTTCATTTATTTTATAATTTAGTCCAGCATTATTTAAGGCAGTTTTTAAATTATCTTCTGCCTTATCCCAAACCGCTTTTTCACCCATAAAATTTTCAGGCCGGGTAGAGAGATGAATTTCGTCAATCTTTAAGTTGAAAATCGCGTAGATATTTTTTATTTTTTCTAATAGGGTTGCGATTTCACCTAATATCTGGTCGGGACGAGCAAAAATATGAGTATCGTCTTGTGAAATACTGCGCACGCGAGTTAGACCCTGTAGAGTTCCGGATTTTTCATTGCGGTATAGAGTCGTTGTTTCAGCAATACGAAGCGGTAGATCACGGTAGGAGCGAGTGCTATTTTTAAAGACAAGCATATGCCCCGGACAATTCATTGGTTTTATTCCTAAATCACAATCATCTTCGGCATGATGGAGGATAAACATATCTTCCTGATAGTGATCCCAGTGGCCAGAAATTTTCCAAAGCTCGGCATTATAAAGTTGTGGTGTTCTAACTTCATTGTAGCCTTCGCCATAAGAATATTCACGAACGAACTTGATAAGTTCATTTAGGATAATAAAACCTTTTGGCAGGAAGAAGGGAATTCCAGGGGCATACTCATGAAGCATAATCAAATCTAACTCTTTTCCCAACTTTCGATGATCTCTTTTTTCCGCTTCGGCCATCATTTTTAGATAATCAGCTAATTCTTCTTTAGTATCAAACGCTAAACCATAAATACGAGTTAGCATTTTATTTTTCTCGTCGCCGCGCCAATAAGCGCCGGCTAGTTTATCTAATTTATATGAGCCGGGTTTAATCTGGTTAGTGTTTGTAACATGAGGGCCGCGGCAAAGGTCAGTGAATTTTCCAACTGTATAATAAGAAACAATAATTTCACCCTTGGCCTTTAAATCAGCAAGGAGCTCTTCTTTATAAATCTCGTCGGCGGCCTTTTCTTTTTTTATCGCTTCATTAATCGGCGATTCGTTACGTTCAAATTTTAGATTCTGTTTAATAAGATAAGCCATCTTTTTTTCAATTTCTTTGAGGTTAGTTTCATTTATTTTTACCTCACCGAAGTCGATATCATAATAAAAGCCATTCTCAATTGATGGTCCGATTGATAATTTAGCTTCCGGGTACATTTCTTTAACCGCATAAGCTAAGATATGCGACAGGGAATGGCGTTTTACTTCTACGCCAAGCTCTTCTTTTTTAATTTCTTGTTTCATATGTTTTATATTAAATTAGTAATTAATAAAAAAATCCCCTCCCGGTAAAAACAGCCAAAACTGCTTTTACCGGGACGGGACTTTAGTCTCGCGGTTCCACCCGGCTTCTTTCAAGATTTTTCTCTTTCTTAAAAGCGCTTTTTAATAGACTTTAGGATTTCTCTTAAGCGTTTTAGCGCTCAATCGGATTTGGTAGATCCGACAATCAGTCTTTTTGATTAATTTAAGTATAGCAAATTAAGGATTTTTGTAAAGTGGCGCATTGGGACATCTAAAATGTAAGTTTAACTAATACGGTTGGGTCATATAAAATGTAACTGAAATTTTTAATTAAATTAAGGTTACATTTATGACTAACTAACCTAAACCGTTCAGGTATGACATTTCTATTTCCCGTTGACAATTTTTTATAAAAGGTTGACAAACTTCCTCTTTTTTGCTACTATTTTATATCTTTGGTAAAATAAAGATAGTTCATTTTATATTCAAACGAAAGGACGGAAAAAACGATGGTTACGCAAAACTATAGGACTGAAGCAGTAAAAACTCCGTCCTTGGGCGGAGTGAGAGAAAAAGGGAAAGAGCGATTGCAGAAAGACAAAATCGCTTTTCGGCAAAAACTGAATTCGCATATTCGCCGCCTGCTGATTATTTTAGCGAACTGGCTGTTTAATTATCGGTTCGTCTTCAAAATTATCGGCACGGTTAATAAGCGGTTTGGCTTCATTGAATCCGTATTTTTGGCGTATCCGGCGAACGAGAGCTATGCGTTATCATATGTTTATCATAGCAGGTTGCCAAAAGTACGATGGAATCCATGGTCAGTCGGTTTTTTAAGGCAAAATGGCAAACTCGGAATTATGTTTGTCATTTCTGCCGGCAATAAGGACTTCCGCGATCCAACTAATGCTGACAATTTGCGTCAAGTGGTTGCGAAGATGGAAGATTTTCGCCTTTTGTTAAACGCCAAGCGCAAAACTTTTGCCGGCATTCTTCCCGGAATCCTATTTTTAAAGCGCGCCATTAAGGAAACGCATGAAGCCGATACGAC
>PFAS01000045.1:10453-11276 GCA_002778635.1 Candidatus Falkowbacteria bacterium CG10_big_fil_rev_8_21_14_0_10_43_11
GTCGGGCTGGCTATTGCCGAGGTTAAGGCGCGGGAAAAACTTCCGCCAGATTGTCCAACCATTGTTTTGGGCGGGCGCGGGTTTATCGGCCGCAAAGTTTTTGCCAATTTGCCATCGGAAAATCTTTACTGCGTTGATACCGCCAACGGGTGCGAATGGCCGGATCATCTGTGTTGCCAAAGAGTACTGCTCGTCAATATCGCCGACAACGGCGCTTTGGACGAGTATGTTCCTAAACTTTGGCCCGGGACGGTAGTTTTAAACGAGGTTTATCCCGAGCCGAAAGCCGCGACTGTTGAGCGGTTAAAGCGGTTTGGCTGTGCCTGCTACCATATCCAAGGCGTTAAAGGCCACGCTTTGCCACTGTTTCCGCACGCTTATCGCGGAGCTATTCCTTGCTGTTCCGCTTGGATGGCGGAACAAATGAAAGTCGTCCTTTTGCGAATGTAAGCGTTCACTAATTCTGTGGACGCTTTTTTGTTTTTTTCAATGTGATATAATAAAAATATGCCATTTATTTTAGATACAATTAATTTATTTTTAATAATTACCGCTGTCCTGAATTTATGCTTAGGGGCAGTTATTGTTTTTAATAATTTTTATAAAAGAACCAATTTAGTATATACGGGAAATATCATCACAATTATCGGATGGATAATAGCTATGATAATATACCGTTCAGCTCCGCAGGAAACAGCATTATTTTGGGGCACTATTTTATATATTACTCCAACTTTTATTGCCAGTAGTTTTTTATATTTTACTTATATATTTCCTTCCCAGCAAGCACAAAACTTATGGTGGAGAAAGTTGATTATTATTG
>PFAS01000056.1:0-11105 GCA_002778635.1 Candidatus Falkowbacteria bacterium CG10_big_fil_rev_8_21_14_0_10_43_11
TTTTTATTTAAAGGAGTTGGTTTTGAAGGAATTTTTAAATTATTGCGAGGCAAAGACAAAAAAGCTTATTTTAAAACAGTTATGGCGTATTGCGAGCCAGACGAAGAGTCGGTTCTGTTTGAAGCTGAAATGCACGGAGAAATTGCGGCAAAAGTTGTTTTGTCGAAGGCGGACGCGATGCCGTATGATCATATTTTTATTCCCGATGGCCATAAAAAGGCAATTGTTCAAATGAGCATGGAAGAAAAAAACAGTTTTTCCCAACGCGGCCAAGCGGCCAGAAAATTGGGGGAATATTTACGGAATAAAAAATAATTTTAACTTAAAACTTATGGCTGATTGCGTTTTCTGCAAAATTATAAAAGGCGAACTGCCGAGCTACAAAATTTATGAAGACGAAAAAGTCTTGGTTTTTTTGGACATCAATCCGGTAGCCGACGGGCATGTTTTGTTAATTCCCAAAGAGCATTATCAAATAATGCCGGATGTGCCGGATGATTTGCTCGCTTATGCCTTCTTAAAAGCCAAAGAATTAATGCCAAAAATAAAATCGGCGATGCAAGTTAATTATATTAGCATTTCCGTGGTCGGCATGGATGTGCCGCATTTTCATATTCATATTATTCCGCGCAAATTTAATGACGGCCTCGCAAATTTTTGGCCGACGAAAAAATATCAAGAAGGGGAAGTGGAAAAAATCGCAAAACTCATAACGAATAACATTAAAACATGAAAGCATTAAAACAAAAAAACAAAGGCAACCATTTTAAAATTTTGAGCTCTAAAATAGTTCATAAAAATCCATATTGGTACGTAGTTGATAATAGAGTTATCAGGCCAAACGGCAGCAAAGGGCATTATTATATTGTGCATAAAAAAGATGGAATTGTAATCATTCCGCTGACAGCTGACAAAAAAAATACTTACCTCGTAAGACAATGGCGATTTGCGGTCGGTGAAAACGCCTGGGAGTTTCCTATGGGCGGTTTTGAAGATGGCGAAACTCTGCTTGCCGCCGCTCAACGGGAATTGCGCGAAGAAACCGGCATCACCGCTAAAAAATGGACGAAGTTAAAATTATTGAAACAGGCAAAATAAAAGATTCATTTACTATTTTGGCTTTTTATTATTTTCAATTATTTTTTAAGAATTAATCTTACTTCCCCCTCGCCCCACGGGAGAGGGTGGGGCAGGGGATGAGGGCGTATGAAACTTTTAGTTACCGGCGGCGCCGGCTTCATTGGTTCCAACTTTATCCATTACTGGCTCAATAAATATCCAAGTGACAAAATCGTCAACTTGGACGCTTTGACTTACGCCGGCAATGTGGACAACTTAAAAAATTTACCGAACAGACAAAATTACGAGTTTGTGCTGGGGAATATTTGCGATGCGCAAATAGTGGACGAAGTAATGAAAGAAACGGAGTTAGTAGTGCATTTTGCGGCCGAAAGCCATGTTGATAATTCTATAATTGACAGTACGCCATTTGTAAAAACTAATGTGTTAGGCACGCAGGTTTTATTGGACGCGGCTTTAAAAAACGGCAAAAAAAGATTTCACCATATTTCTACCGATGAAGTATTCGGTTCTTTAGGCCCAAACGATCCGCCGTTTAACGAAAATACGCCTTATGACCCGCGCAGTCCTTACAGCGCGTCTAAAGCGGGCGCCGACCATCTGGTGCGTGCCTACTGGCATACGCATCAGTTGCCGATAACTATTTCCAACTGCTCCAATAACTACGGTCCGCGTCAGCACAAAGAAAAATTGATTCCGCTTTTTATTACCAATTTATTGCAAAATAAACCAGTGCCGGTGTACGGCACGGGGCAAAACATTCGCGACTGGCTGTATGTGGATGATCACTGTTCGGCCATTGACGCGATAATTTCCCGAGGCAAAATCGGCGAAACCTACTTAATCGGCGGTAAGGGTAATAAAGAAGAAGAAATAACAAATCTTAAATTAACAAAAAAATTAATTTCACTTTTAGATAAAGACGAAAGTTTGATTGAATATGCGGAGGATAGAAAGGGCCATGATTTTCGCTACGCCATTGATGACGCAAAATTAAGAACGGAATTAGGGTGGCAGCCAGAGGTTGATTTTGAAGAAGGTTTGAAAAAAACGATAGAATGGTATAAAAATTCAATAAAATAAAAGACCCGCAAATTAAGAGCAGTAGAGCTTTGGAAAGGAAAAGGCGTTGTAAGCTCAAGCAGGGTCTCTTAATTCGCGGGCATAGTAGATAGGGAATGAATAAATATTAACAAAATTATCATGAAAAAGCAAGTGGTCGTTCGTGACAGAGATAATAATAAGTTTAAAGTAAGTGTTGATAAGCTAACTTTCCGCCCATCAGTATATGGCGTTATCATAAAAACCGGCAAGATTTTATTAGCAAGACAATGGGACGGTTATGAATTTCCGGGCGGAGGCATTAATTTACACGAAACTATTGAAGAAGGTTTAAAAAGAGAAGTTTGGGAAGAAACCGGATACAAAGTGAGAATGGGGAATATATTGCATTCCGAAACATCTTTTTTTACGCCAGCGCCATATTATAAAGGCGTATTTTGGAATTGCGTTTTAATTTATTACATTTGTTCAATCGTCAGCGGCAAAATATCAACTAAACATTTTGACGACAACGAAAAAAAGATAATGTCAATGGCAGAGTGGGTGGACTTAAAAGATATCGGCAAATTAAAGTTTTATAATTCAATTGACAGCGCAAAATTAATTAAAAAAGCTTTAGAAATAAAGTCATGAAGAAAACACTCGTCATCGGTTCGCGCGGCATGCTTGGCCAGGAGATCCTGAAAATTTTTCCAAACGCCGTCGGTTGGGACCGGGGAGAAATTAATATCGTAAATGAAACGCAAGTAAACGACAAACTAAAAAACTTGCAACCTGATATAATCATCAACTGTGCTGCCTACAACGCGGTTGACGCTTGCGAAAACGAAGCCGGTTTTGCCTTAGCTAAAAAAATCAATGGGGAAGCGCTCGGCTATTTAGCTGATGCTTGTTTAGAACTCAAAGCAACGTTAGTGCATTACTCAACCAACTACGTTTTTAATGGCGAGAGAGAACAAGGTTATGCCGAAGACGCTGAATCAAAACCAATTTCCAAATACGGCGAATCAAAATTACTCGGCGAACAAGAAATTTTGCGCCGGTCAAATTTAAAATATTATCTTATCCGCACTTCCAAACTATTTGGTCAAAAAGGCAAAAGCGAAATGGCCAAAGAAAATTTTTTTGACGCCATGATTAATTTAAGCAGAAAGCAAGGTGAAATCAGGGTAGTTGACGATGAACTAAGCAATTTTACCTACGCGCCGGATTTAGCGCGGGCAACTCAAAGTTTAATGGCGGAAAATTATAGTTACGGCATTTACCATATTACTAACGAAAATCCCTGCACTTGGCATCAGGCGGCGCGAGTTTTGTTTGACATAACGGGCAAAAAGATTAAACTAATTCCAGTAACGGCAAACACTTTCCCGCGGCCGGCGAAAAGACCTCAATATGGAATTTTATTAAATACTAAATTACCGAAGTTGAGAGGATATGAGGAAGCGCTAAGTAATTATTTAAAAGTTTAAATACCCCTCCGCCTCCGGCACCTCCCCTTATAAAGGGGAAAAATAATGCGGTATTTATTCTCCCCCTTTATAAGGGGGAGCTAGAGGGGGTTCTAGGATTCGGGAGATAAAATATGCGCGGCATCATCTTATCCGGCGGCTCGGGCACGCGCCTGTCGCCGCTAACTAAAATTACCAGCAAACAGCTTCTGCCGGTTTATAATCGGCCGATGATTTTTTATCCCCTAAACACTTTGGTTAAAGCCGGCATTAAAGAAATTTTAATCATCGTCGCGCCGGAGCGGGCAGGGGATTACTTAAATTTACTCGGCAGTGGAAAACAATTTGGCTGCAAATTTACTTACGAAATACAAGACAAACCCAAAGGGATAGCGGAGGCGTTTATAATCGGCGAAAATTTTATTGACCAAGAAGACGCGGTAATGATTTTGGGCGATAATATTTTTGAAGACGATTTAAGCGAGCAAATAAAAAGTTTTAAGCGGGGCGGAAAAATTTTTGCCAAGCAAGTTCCTGACCCGCAACGGTTCGGCATCGTGGAATTTGACGATAATATGAAAGCTATTTCTATTGAAGAAAAGCCGAAGCGGCCCAAAAGCGATTACTGCGTTACCGGACTGTATATTTATGATAACCGCGTAATAGAAATCGCAAAAAATTTAAAGCCTTCGCCGCGGCAAGAATTTGAAATAACCGACGTTAACAAGAAATTTTTAGAACTGGGAGAACTGGAAGTCGCCATGGTCAACGGCAAGTGGATTGACGCCGGAACTTTTGACAGCTTGCTTGAAGCGCAAAATTTGGCGAAAGAAAAATTAGCGGATAAACTCATCATCTGAAATAAACAGAAATATGCATTTATTTGCTTCGCCCATAAATGCGAAATACATGGAAATTCAATTGCCGTTTAAAAAATACAATTATATATTTCAACAATATATCCAATTAAATTTATGTCTATAATAAAGAAAGCCATCATACCGGTAGCAGGAGCGGGAACCAGATTTTTACCCGCCACCAAAGCCCAACCTAAAGAAATGTTGCCGATTATTGACAAGCCGGTGGTGCAATATATCGTGGAAGAAGCGGTCGCGTCCGGCATTGAAGACATAATTTTAGTCACCGGTCCGTCCAAAATTTCCATTGAAAACCATTTTGATTATAATTACGAACTGCAAAATTTTTTAAAAAAACAAGGAAAAGAAAAAGACGCGGCGGCGGTAAAAAATATCGCCGACATGGCTAATTTCATATATGTCCGCCAAAAAGGGCCTTACGGCAACGGCACTCCGGTTTTGAACTGCCGCCATATTATCGGCGACGAACCGTTCGCGGTTATTTGGGGCGATGATTTGTTCGTCGGCGAGGGCAAGCCGCGCCTGAAGCAATTAATGGAAGCGTACGAAAAATACGCTAACCCGATTTTAAGCTGTATTGAAGTGGACGACGAGGGTGCGAACAAATACGGCATCATTGACGGCGTAGAAACGGAAGCGGACATAATACAAGTAAAAAATATCGTGGAAAAGCCGGGACCAAAAAAAGCGCCGTCGCGCTGGGGCAGTATCGGCGCTTATATTTTAACGCCGGACATTTTTCCGCTCTTAGCCAAAACAAAACTGGGCAAAGACGGCGAACTGTGGCTGGTGGACGCAATTTTTGCTTTGTCCAAAAAACGCCCGCTTTATGCTAAAAAGATTAAAGGAAAATTTTACGATACCGGCTCAAAATTCGGCTGGCTAAAAGCCAACATTGATTTTGCCCTGCAGCGGGATGATTTAAAAGGCGAGTTAAAAAAATATTTAAAAAATTTGAAGTAAACAATAAAATTAAAAACTGCGGGTATTAGCCCGCAGTTTTATTATTGAATTTCCAGCCGCCACAGCGCGCGCGTATTATCAAATTGGCTGATAAAATAAAGCTTTTCCGCGGCCGTATCCGCCGCCAGGCCGGAGGTGCCTTGCCAATCCAAAATTTTGGTAAAATTAAGATTGTCCTTATTTTTAAAATTTAAAATATTGACGCCCATGCGCGTATTATAAATCAAATAGTCGGCGTTGCCCTGATAAGCCAAGACCTTGCCGATTTTCTCGCTTAAGCGAGAAATTAAAGTTTTGTCGTTTTGCGCGCCGTCATACAGCCAGATTTCAAAATCGTTCCAATACAGTATTTTTCCGTCCGTTAACGGCAGAAATTCGCGCGCGTTAGCCAGTGAATTTTGAACGGGAATGGGCGAAAACGGGTCGACTAAAAAAAGCAGGGAATGCCTTTTGTCATAAAGATAAATTAATTTTTGGCCAAAATCCATCAAATCGTAGTCGGGCGCGGCGGGAACGGGCATCCGCTTGATAAACGCGTTTGTTTTTAAGTCATAGCTTGCAAGGTTATAATCGCCGTTTTTACTTTCAATAAAAAAAACTTTATCGTCTTTTATCAAAAAATCGGCTGGCGCTTTTTGGTTAAACAGAAACAATGTTTTTTTCTGGGCCAGATCCAGCAGATAAAGGCGGTTATTTTGCCGCGCGTATATTTTATTGTCGCTAAAAGAATCCCATTGGACGCTTTGGATATTGCCGGAAAAATAATTTTTCGCCTCCAATTCTTTTTTTCCCGTTTCAACATTAAAAACGGGATAATTTTGGTAAGTCAATAATATTTTTTTATCGCTGGGCGCCCAAAAAATTTCGGCGATGCGGCTTTCAATGCGCTCTTTATCCAAATTTATTTCCTGCGTTTGCCCGCCGTCTAACGCTACGATTAACAAAGCGTCGGGCGAGAGCAGGGCTAATTTTTTTCCGTCGCGCGACAACCGGCTGTTAATAATATTTTTTCCCGATATTATTTCCGGCTGGGAGCGACGAAATAAAACAATGTCATTCAATAGCGCCACTTGGCCGGAATTAATTTTTACTTTATCTTGGTAGCTGAAATACCCTTCTTTAGCTAAAGTGATTTCATATTCATCCGGCAGTAAATTTCTTAATTTTATCGGCGTTTTCAGCTCTTGGTCCTGATAAAAAAAATCGTACAGCCAGTTGTATTTCTTTTTTTCTCCCAAATCAACGCTTACGCCTTTGGGTTCGGTTTCCACGATTAAAATGCCGGTGCGGTTTATTCGTCCGGAAAAAAAATCAAATTCGTAGCCCGCGGCGTAAAACGATATGGCCGGAGCTGAAATTAAAAAAAGCAAGATACAAAAAATATAAAGCAATCGGCGGTGGAAGATGGTCATAGAAGCATAAAAACATTAAAACACGCAATTATTGTCATTCTGAGTCCCGCAATACTGCGGAGCTCAGAACGACGGAAATGTAATAATTTATTCTATTTTTTTAATATCCGCGCCTAATTTTTGCAAGCGGCCGCAAATATCCTCGTAGCCGCGGTCAATGGAGTAAGAGTTGCGCAAAATTGATTTGCCCGGCGCCGCCAGCATGCAAATTAAAATATTAATCGCCGGGCGCAAAGCCGGCGGGCAAATTATTTCCGCCGCTTTTAATTTCGTCGGGCCTTTAACCGTGACGCGATGCGGGTCAAGTAGAACAATGTCCGCCCCCAGTTTATTCAGTTCCGTATAGTAAATAGCCCGATTTTCGTACACCCAATCGTGCACGAGCGTCGTGCCGCGAGCTTGCGTTAAAATAGGGATAAAAAGCGGCAAGTTATCGATATTCAACCCGGGATAAGGCTGGGTGGAAATTTTGTCCATCGGGGCGGTTAATTTTGAGGGAATAACGTCAATATCAACTAAATTAAATTTTTTATTGGCGGATAGGTATGGGCGGCTGACGATAAATTTTTGTCCCATCACTCGCAAGCGCTCCAGCTCCACGCCCAAAAAGTTTATCGAGCAGTTCGTTATTTTAAGTTTGGAACCGGTGACAATGGCTAAAGAAACTAGCGCCATGGATTCAATCGGGTCGGGCATAACGGAATAATTTTTTACCGGCTTTAATTTTTTAACGCCAGTGATTTCTAAAGTAGCCGTGCCAACGCCTTTTATTTTTGCGCCGGCTTGCCGCAAAAAATAGCACAAATCTTGCGCCATGTAGTTGGAAGAGGCAAATTTAATGATAGTTTTTCCCTTTATAAGGCACGCGGCTAAAATTAAGTTTTCCGTGCCCGTGTCGCTCATTTCGCACATGGTCAATTCGGCGGCGCGCGCTTTGGCGCCGTTAACGGCAAAATAACTTTGTTTTTCGCCTATTTTTATTCCCAATCGTTCAAAGCCGAGCAGGTGCGGCTGGACGGTGCGGGCGCCCAGTTTGCAGCCGCCGGGTTTGTAAAAATTAAATTTTTTAAATTGGCCGGACAGCGCGCCGAGTAATAAAAAAGAGGAACGGGTATTTTCGCACGCTTTTTTGTCTAAATTTTTTAAATTAATTTTGCCGCCGTTTTCAATCGCCAGTTTATTTTTACCGCTCCAAGCCGCTTTGATATTGATGCCGTTGAGGATTTCCATGATCCGTTTTACCTCTTCAATTTCCGGCACATCCGTTAAAATCGTTTTGCCTTTAATCATCGCAGTCGCGCATAATATCGCCACCGCCGAATTTTTGGCAGAATTGGTTTTAATCGTGCCGTGCAGTTTTTTGCCGCCGTTGATTATAAAATTGGACATAAACTGTAGTTTTAAAGTTAAAAGTTAAAAAGTTTATAAAGTTGAAATTTATACTAAATATAGATGAATAATACACGAAAAAGTTTGCCTTGTAAATGGCGGCTCCGTTTGACTAACGGTTATAAAATATGTATATTATAAAAGACTTTATAAATTTTTTAACTACCTTTGGCCTCATCGTCTAACGGTTAGGACGCCAGGTTCTCATCCTGGTAATCGGGGTTCGATTCCCCGTGGGGCTGCAAAGATATAAACAAGGAATTACCTTGTTTTTTTGTTTTTAATAAATTGACAGTTATATTATCATATTTTGCTTTATTTTAAGCATATTTTGTTTATCTATAAATTTTTTGTAGAAAAAAAATTGACAGAGAAAATGAAAAAATATATAATGTGGATAACTAATAAACTTATGTCTAATATTGAACTTACTTTGGAAAAAATCGGCTTGGGGAATAAAGAAATCGCCGTTTATCTCGCGTGCCTGCAACTCGGCCCGTCTTCAGTGCGCGCGCTTGCGGAACAGGCGGATATCAATCGGGGAACGACTTACGACATTTTAAAATCATTGCAAAAACAGGGATTAGTAAGCTATTACCACAAAGAAAAAAACCAATATTTCGTGGCGGAGGACCCGCAAAAGTTAAAAGATTTTATCAGCGAGCGGCAGGAGCAACTGGAAAAAACCAAAACGGAAGTTGACGGCATTATTCCGGAACTGCAATCGCTTTATAATAATGCCGAAGACAAACCGATCGCTAAACACTACGAAAATTTAAGCGGCGTCAAAACAATTTTGCAGGACGTAATCGCCGCTTGCCGCGCGGGCGAAAAACATTATTTCGTTTATTCTTGCGCCGCCATCAGGCGATACTTATACGAAGCTTACGGTAATTTCAATAAAGACCGCATAGCCGCCGGCGTGGCAGTGGATACTATCGCGTTAGGCGCGGGCGGCGAAACCGTGGGGCTTGACCGGCGCAAATGGTTGAGTCATAAAAAAACCGCTCCGACTTACACTTTGATTTACGAAGGAAAAATCGCGATGATTTCGGTCAATAAAAAAAACCAATTGCACGGCGTAATCATTGAAGACAAAAATATTTATCTGACGCAAAAAATGCTCTTTGAAAATTTATGGCATAAGCTTACGTAAATAAGGGGCCGCATACAGGTTAGCTTTGAAAGGCAGATAAACTCAAATTTCTCTTCCGTTTGGAGCTAACCTAATGGTTGCCCATACACTAAAATAATGGAGGCTTATCATGGCGCGAGAAAAATTATGCGGGGCAATTTTAGCCGCCGGACACGGCAGTATAACGCCGGGAAAATCAAAACTGCTGGAAAATTTAAACGACAAGTGCACTGTCATTGAAGCGGTTGTCCATCTCCTTGACCAACAGCTTGACATTAACCGCCTGTCGGTAGCCGTAAACTGCCGATTCGGAGACGCGCTCAAAGCAAAAATAAATAAAAGTTTCCGCGGCATTTCCTACGCCCGGCAATACGAGCGGCGCGGCGCGGCAGATGCGGCGCGATTGTGCATGGAAAAAATTTATCAGGAATGGATGGATGAAATGTTTGACGACATTCTTGTCGTCTATGGCGACATGCCGCTGTGGAGCGAACAAAGTTTAGCCGCGCTCATTGATAATCACCGTAAGCAAGAAGCGATCTTAAGCATGTTCTCCGTTGATGTTTCAAATTTGTCTCCGACTGAAACCGTAAGCCAATTTGGCCGTATTCTGCGTGATGTTGATAACAATATCATTGCCGTTAAAGAGCCGTACAAAATGACAGATGAGGATCAGGAGCAATGGCAAAAATGCCAGCGGGTGAATCCGTCGGCATGGGTTTTTAAGATTGATTGGCTGATAGAAAACATTCCGCTCCTGCGCCCTCATGACATTCCTCACGAGCTGTGGCTGCCGGATCTTGTTCCGCTAGCGGTGCGACAGGGTAAAAAAATTTTGGAACTGCCGCTGGCGGATTATCGGGAAGCTCTCGGCGTGAACACCGCCGAGGATCTTGCGAAAGCGCGAGAAATTTTTAAGCAAATGCATTGTCGTTAGTTTGCAAATAAAAAAACATGAAGAAAAACTACTTGCTCTTTCCCTAAAAGCTTCTCGTAAAAATCGAGGGGCTTTTTTCTTTTTTTGACGGCTAAACCATCATAAGCTAAAATATACTCATCTAATTCATCATTCTAAAATCTTAAATCTAAAATTTATTTATGCAATATATCGTCTACGACTTTGAAACCACCGGGCTTGATTACCGGAAAGACCAGCCGATAGAAATCGGGGTGATAAAAATAAACGAGGCGGGCGAGCGGGAGGATTATGACATATTTATCAAACCGCCGGCGCCGCTGTCCGAAGACATCAAAAGAATCACGAACATTACCGACGAGATGCTTGCGGAAAAGGGGATAGAGCTGGAACCCGCGATGAAAGCGCTGTTTTTTCTGCTGGGCATGGCGGAAAACGGCTATGATAAAAACGTGACGATTATCGGGCATAACATCATCGGCTTTGATAATTTATTTTTAAACCGCTATGCTAAAACATACGGTTATCAAATTCCGCCCAAAGAACATTACTTTGACACGGCCGGAGAATTCCGCGCCCTAATGCTTAACGAAAAAAGATATCAGGACGAAACCGTTTATGATTTTCACGAACGGATATTGCGCATCGTCATGCAGGGCGTGCGCTATAACTTAACCGTCGCCTGCCAGCATTATAATATCCCCATGGACAAAGCGGCCCATCGGGCTAATAACGACTGCTTGTACACCATGCAGGTTTTTGAAAAGCAAAGCGGCTTGCAATTATTAAAGCCCAAAAAAATTATTGAGGGGCAGGGGG
>PFAS01000056.1:11163-11348 GCA_002778635.1 Candidatus Falkowbacteria bacterium CG10_big_fil_rev_8_21_14_0_10_43_11
GTAAGTTGCATCGTCATGAAACCGGTTTGGGAAGAAATAGAAACGGAAATTCCGGAGTTGCGAACCGAGTATTTTGACTATGACGAGAATCCGGAAATAATAAATCAATGGAATCTGGGCGATGAAATTCCGGTATTTATTTTTTTGGATAAAGAAGGCAGGGAATTCGCGCGGAAAAAGGGACA
>PFAS01000060.1:0-1858 GCA_002778635.1 Candidatus Falkowbacteria bacterium CG10_big_fil_rev_8_21_14_0_10_43_11
TCTGCCAAACCAGATAATTGTCGTCTATTTTCTCCGGCTGGCCGAGGTAAACTGGGGCTTCATTGTTTTTAGCAACATACGCGTGGATGGCGCGAATGTTTGTCTGGGGAAATACCCGCCAGCGGATGCACAGCTCCCTACCCTTCAAATCGTCGCAGTCGATCTGGCCGCTCAAATCGTCCTGGCTGTACAAATTGTCCGTGACCAGAACCGGCCAAGGAGTCGGCGTCGGCGTTACCGTCGGCGTCCAAGTTGGAGCAACCGTCGGCGTCGGGGTGGGAATAATAATTACTTCAATCGTGAGAATAATACTCTCGCTGGTCAAGTTGCCGTCCGAGGCCCAAATAGCAATTGAGTACTCTCCCGGCTGAACAATGTTTAATTGCCCGCTCCAGCTAACTTTGCCGTCATCCGACAGACAGTATTTCTTCGTTAAAACATTCGCGTTATCGGACAATTCAATCCATACCTTATTGCCGTCATTGTAATCGTCGGTGGCAGTTATCTCCACCGGATAGTTTTGGCCGGCGTAGAGCGTAAGCTTGGCGGCGGCCGAGTATCGGTTATCTCTGATTTGAACTACTACATTTTTCGGACGCTCATTTTTCGGCTGAGCCGTAGGAGTAGCTGTCGGCGTAATGGTCGGCGTGCCGGTGAACGTAGCCGTAGCCGTCGGGGCGGGGGTAAAAGTCAATGTCGGGGTAGCGGTCGGAAACGGCGCATTAATAATTGTTAAATTTGATTCTTCGTTGTAATACGGCTTCCATATTTGGCTAGCGCGATTAATGCAGAAACAGGTTAATTTTATTTCCGTTTTACCCGCTTCGCAGAAAAATTCAACCATAGCCGCGGAGAAATTAACCGACAAAACATCCAGTTTCTGATAGCCGGAACCGTTAACTTTTCCCAATACCTGCCAACTGTCTAGTTCTATCCCTGGCATAGTTTGAACTAACAATATTAAACTGACGATTTGGGGCTTGGCTATAAAAAACTCCTGACTCTCGCCGTTCCAACTGGTTACTTCCCCGTCCGCGCCGACAGCTTTGATTAACAGCTTGACTGGCGCGTCTGCCGATACCGCCGCTCTAATAGCGGTTATGTCTTCTAGGTTAATGTCTTTTGGCAGGGGCACGGTCGGAGTCGGGGTGAATGTTGGAGTGTAAGTGCGAGTCGGCGTTACGCTCGGCGTGTTCGTCGCCGTCGGCTCCGACGTATTCGTCTGCGTTGGCGTGTTAGTTGGAACCAATGTGGGCGTAATCGTTACCGTATTGGTCGGCGTTGGATTCGGCGTTACCGTTGGCGTGCCAGTCAAAACCGGAGTTGGCATCGGCATTGGCGTAGTCGTCAGTGCCGGCGCAACCGTAGAAACATCCATTGGTGTTGGCACGGGCAACGGCGTCAGTGTCGGCGTCCAGACTGGCGTGTTCGTGCTGGTTGGGATGGATGTATTTGTTGCCGTCGGCAGCGGAGCGTTGATTGGCATCAATGTTGGAGTGTCTGTCGGTAATAATACCGGCGTAAATGTATGCGTCGGCGTCGGTGTGTTGGTTGGAGCAGACATATTCGTAGCTGTTGGCGATGGCGTAAATGTCACTGTTGGCGTAAAACTCGGCGTGTTCGTTATCGTAGGCGTAGGAGGAACCTGAACTAATGTCGACATCGGCGTTGCAGTTACTGTTGGCTCCGGCGTTCTTGTTGAAGTGGCGGTTGGAGTATTCGTCGGCTCTAGCGTGTTCGTCGGCACTACTTCTGTCGGCGTATTCATTACTGGCGTCCAGGTTGCCGTCGGCACCGGCGTATTTGTCGGTACTGACGTTGCCGTACTCGTTGCCGTCGGAGTCAAAGTGAATGTTGG
>PFAS01000060.1:1890-2571 GCA_002778635.1 Candidatus Falkowbacteria bacterium CG10_big_fil_rev_8_21_14_0_10_43_11
AATTCGGTCGCTGTTGGCGTTGCAGTCCAAGTCGAACTGGGTGTAGCCGTCGGCGTATTTGTCGGAGTCGGCGTAAATGTCCGCGTCGGAGTAAATGTAGGGGTAAAAGTATGGGTGGGCGTGTAGGTGGGGGTTGGCGTTGGCACATTTGGATCCCAAATAATTTGGAAATTGTCGGTGAATGTCTCCTGCCACTGGCTCTGTCCCACTTCTTTCAAATATACTCTTACTTGCCAGTTGCCAGTGGGAAAATTATCCGAGTCGTTAATATAATACATATAAGACCAGCACTTCCACCAGCCCCAACTTTGACCATCGCCGATATCCGTTTCGCATGTCGTGAAGAGATAATTTCCATCTACATTCCACCATTCCCAACGAACATGCAGATAACCGCTAATATTGTCCACCCGCAACCAGGAATAAACGGCGGGAATAGTGTGATAAAATGTAGCGGTTGCTCCAATTGGTTCGTATGGGTCAGGTTGTACCCCTTGGCAGGTTTTATGGTCGCCGATGCTCCATGAATGAGGTGGAGGGATGGGGGTGGGAGTTGGTTCCGGTTCTTCCCCTGCTCCGCCTATTCCCCAGCCGTCATTTTCGTAGCCAGTGTTACGGTCGCGATGCTGGTCAAAATTTTCTTGCGGGAAGCCAAGTTCGGCGGCAGTATGAAATGTGCCG
>PFAS01000060.1:2662-4654 GCA_002778635.1 Candidatus Falkowbacteria bacterium CG10_big_fil_rev_8_21_14_0_10_43_11
ACCGGAGCGCCTGGATTATAGGCAATCCAATAGTCGCGCAACTGGCCTTGAATGGGATAACAGACGCCGAGATAACCGCGAACCATGTTATAGACATGCGGATTCAGCACGATGGAAATATTACTGATGTCGCCGCCAATAAAATCATGGGTGTAAAAACCGTTGCGCATAAATACGGTTCCAGTGGGATATCCTAGTCCTGGCGGGTCAGCTGGCTTTAATCGCTCCAATCCCCCGCTGTTTAGATAGCAATCTACGAACGGCTGGGAGAATGGAACAAATGTGGACGGACACTGGTTTGGTTCGGCATGCCAGCCGTCGGAATATTCGCCGAGTTGGTAAGCGGGGTTGAAGAAAATGGCGCAGTAGTTTTGGGTAGCCCATGAGGAGAGAAAAATGTTTATTGGGTCCTTTCTTCTTCCTTTATTCTCTGTATAATCTAAAGCGCCCTCTTCTCTTCTGCCAGGATCATTAAGATAAACAAACTGATCGTCTATTCCCGTTAGCACCATAAAATGGCCTGTGCCTGTATTGCTTCCCATATAAGTTTTTACACCAACGATGACTGGTTTACCTTGTGTTAAGGAATCACGCAACAAGTTAATATTGTTAGTATTAGTATGGCTTACATTCCATAAACCATAATAATATTTTGCGGCCGCAAGCAAATCATTCCAGTTAGTATCCTCAATATTATAATTATTGAGGTCACCTATGAAATTATTCTCGTATAACCAATCGTCAAGTTGTTTTATGTCGTTTGTTGTTGGTTGGTTAAAATTCCTCAAATAATGCGCCATCATTACCATGCAGGTTGGCCCGCAATTATGAGATGTCTCTATCGGAGCGGGCGGGACTTCTTGCGAAAGCCACGGCACGCCAAGATTGATAGCGCCTTGAGCAAAGATGTTATTGCTCGCCCAAAATACGACAATTAACAATCCAATGGAAAATACCAATAACCGTTTCATGATGAAATTCCTTTCTTTGCCTGATTTTCAGGTTTGCTTTCGTTTTGGTTTTAAGTTGTTAAAGAACAGACAACAAAAGAACTACAGAATTACTTTCCGCATCAAGATTTACTCCCTTCTTTGATCGTTTTCAATATATTCCAAACTATACCATAGTCTATATTATTATCGGGTGTCCAAACGCCATCCCAATTTTTTGGCACAAGTTGATTATTTTCTATAAACCAACTAACCATATAAATATCGTCATTTAATATTGCACCTGTACAAGCTAACGCTCCGCCGCAACCTCCAACATCAAAAATTTCACCAAATTCAATCTTTGTGTAATGTAAACCCGCTCTTCTATCTTTAAAAACTTTTTTATCGCTATCATTATTTTTTTCTATTCTAGCTTTTAAGTAAACATCATAAGGTCTGTAATCCGTTTTCATCAACAAAAAATCGCCATTGTCTTTACACTCTCCCCAGCTATTTGGATATTTAAATTGAATGCCAAATTTTTTGCTTTGACATGTTTTCCAATTACTCGTATCAGCTTGTTCTTCTGTTGATGTCGCGGCACTTTCCGTCGTCGCTACCTGTCCCTGCAACTGGTTATTATTGTTTTCATTTTGTACTGCCGGTTCGTTCTTCGTTACCGGCGCCACTTCCGGCCTCTGCCAAAACTTAAGCGAGCAACCCGAAACAGCCGCGCTAACGGCGGCGAAAGAGAAAACTAAAATTATAAATTTTAACGATTTCATGTTTGTTTGACTGTTAGACTGTATTATTTACCCCGTTAAATAGAATGCTTTATTTCACGGGGTTAATGATTACAACCTATCACGAAAAAAAAGAAAAAACAATAGTTACAAAAATAATAAAAAACTCCTGCCATTTTCATGACAGGAGATTAGATAACGAAAATGAACTACCCCGCAGCAAGCTGACGGAGTATCACACGCCCTCAAACAGCTTTAGCTGGGTAGAATAAACTTGTTCGTATGTTGAACCTTGGTTTTGAATGTATCGTTTGATG
>PFAS01000072.1:0-9661 GCA_002778635.1 Candidatus Falkowbacteria bacterium CG10_big_fil_rev_8_21_14_0_10_43_11
AAAATAAAAGATTTAATAATTGACGCTACCGCCGACATTGAAAATTTTCGATTTTCGCAAGCCGGCGAACGGTTGCGCGATTTTACCTGGGACAGTTTGGCTGATTGGTATTTGGAAGTTTCCAAGTTTGAGCGGAACGAAACCAAACAACATATTTTATCGGATGTTTTAAGCGACTTATTGATTTTATGGCACCCGTTCATGCCGTTTGTTACTGAAGCGATATGGTCGGAGATGGGTTACAAAGAATTTTTAATGGCAGCAAAATGGCCTAAAGTTTTGGCGGACAAAAAAGTTGCAGAGGACAAAACAGAACAGTTTGAATTGATAATCAATATCATTAAAGCAATTCGTAACTTGCGCTCGGAATACGAAATTCCGCCGGCGCAAAAAGTAAAAGCGGTTATTTACGCGGGCGAGCAGGTTGAATTATTGCAAAGCCAAACGGAGCTGATAAAAAACTTGCGTACCGGCATAAGCGAACTGGAAATAAAACCGGCCGGAGAAAAATTAAAGCAAGCGGCATTCGCGGCAGTTGATAAAATTGAAATTTATATCCCGCTCGCGGGTTTGATTGATTTGGAAAAAGAAAAAGCGCGGATGGAAAAACGGGCGCAGGAATTAAATCAGTTAATAAAAAGTTTGGAAAATAAATTGGACAACGAAGAATTCGTCAAGCGCGCGCCGAAAGAAATTGTGGAGTCTGAAATCGCAAAACTGGAGAGTTATAAAGGCGAGTCTAAAAAATTAAAAAATCAAATAAAAAACTTAAGATAATACGGAGGCGGTTTATGCGCTTCGTAAACCAACAAGACAAAAATCCGCAAAGGTGCGGTAATTTAAGCCAACAAATTACCCGTCCTTTGACGGATTTTTTATTTTATCAATATGACGTTTGACGATGAAGAACACTTCCCGTTCCGCAAGCTGATTTTTTTTATTATCAGCGGCGCGATCATAGTTTGGACGATACTTTTCTTTTTGTCGGAAAAAGCTAAATAGGGAAGACAACATAATAAAACAGCCACTTTGCCGTTTGCTAAAAAAGGCGAAATATTATAGTATATAGTTTATAAAGTTAGAAAGTTAAAAATTATGCTAAAAAAAGAATTTAAGCAATAACAATATGCCAAAAGTAACAACTGACGACAAAAAAATACAACAGCTTTTAAGCCGCGGGACGGCGGAAATTATTGTCAAAGAAAATTTGGAAAAAAAATTGCGTTCCGGCAAAAAGTTGCGCGTTAAATTAGGAATTGATCCCACCGGTTCAGTTTTGCATTTAGGCCACGCGGTTGTTTTAAGGAAACTGAAAGAATTTCAAGATTTGGGTCATCAGGTTATTTTTTTAATCGGTGATTTTACCGCCCGCATCGGCGATCCTACCGGCCGCTCCAAAGAACGCAAGCCCATGACTGAAAAAGAAATAAAACAAAACATGAAAAATTACGTTAAACAGGCAAGCTTGGTTTTGGATATTAATAAAGTTGAAGTAAAATATAATTCAGAATGGTTAAAAAACATGGATTTGAAAGACGTTATAACTTTAACTTCCAAAGCAACATACGCGCAAATCGCGCAACGAGGCGATTTTAAAAAACGCATTAAAGAAGACGCCGATTTAACCCTGCAGGAATTTATGTATCCCATTATGCAAGGTTACGACTCAGTGGCTTTAAAAGCCGATGTAGAGATAGGAGGAACGGATCAAAAGTTTAATTTATTAATGGGCAGGCAGATCCAAAAAAGATACGGCCATGAGCCGCAAGATGTTATTACCTGCCCGTTGCTGATAGGATTGGACGGAAAACATAAGATGAGCAAAAGTTTGGATAATTATATTGCTTTGACCGATGCGCCGGAGGAAATGTACGGGAAAATAATGACATATCCGGATTCAATGATTATCTCTGGTTTGGAACTATTGACCGATATTTCCTCAGAAGTCATTAAAAATATTGAAAAATCATTAGCAGAAGGCGAGAACCCCATGCGATATAAAAAAATGATGGCGTTTGAGATAGTAAAGACGATTAAGGGCGTGAAAGAAGCGCAGGGGGCACAGGTATATTTTGAAAGAACTATACAGCAAAAAGAGATTCCACAAAAAATTGAAATTATAAATTTAAGGGAAAGATATAGTGATTTATTAGCACAAATAAAGAAATGTAAAGATTTGGCAGACAAAAAAAACAGAGAAGAGCTTTTAGAATCGTTAAGAAGTTTATCTGATAAAAATAGTATAATAAATATATTAGTTGGCATTGGCTTAGCGACTTCTAAAGGCGAGGCGCGGCGGCTGATTGAACAGGGTGGAATTAAGATTGACGGCGAGGTTATTAAAGACGCGAATAAAATAATTGAGATAACAAAAGACGGAATTTTAGTACAACGAGGCAAAAGGCAGTTTGTGAAAGTGGTAAAAGAGTAAAATTTTGACATTTCCCTTTGTTTTCTATATATTATAGCTATATGAAATTTTATACTTTTCGCACAATAATAGAACCGGACGGCAAAGGATATCATGGCTTTGTGCCGATTTTACCCGGAGTTCATACTTGCGGCGCCACTGTTAAAGACGTCCAAAAAAATTTAAAAGAAGCTATTGCTTGCCATGTCCAAGGATTGGTTAAAGACAAAGAACGGATACCGCGGGAAGAAGAAACGGTAGAAATAGTGCAGACTTTTTCCGAGCAAGAATTATCTTTAAGTTATTAATATGCCTAAATTGCCCGTGCTTAAAGGCAAAGAATTAATCCGAGTGCTGATAAAACTCGGATTTTTTGAATATCACCGTGTTGGCAGCCACGCGCAATTTAAACATAATGATGGCCGCAGAATTACTGTGCCGGTGCATGGCGGCAAAGATATAATGACAGGCACATTAAGAGGAATTATTAATGATTTAGGAATGTCGGTAGAAGAATTTATTGAACAATTAAAAAAATAAAATAATCCAAAATTTTTGTGAAATTATGTACGCTATTCAAAAAATAAAACAAAATATCATTAATAAAATAAACAAGGCGGCCGGTGAAAAAATCGCCAGCGAGCAGGACTTGACCATGCCGCCAAACCCCGAAATGGGTGATTTTTCGTTCGTCTGTTTTGATTTGGCAAAAAATGTAAAGACAAATCCGGCGCAGGTAGCGCAGGAATTGGCGGCTAAAATAAAGCCGTGCCAGACGGTAAAAGAAGTTAAAGCGATTGGCCCATATCTTAATTTTACAATTCAGCCAAAAAGATTAGCCGAAGTTTTAAATGAAGTTGATAGCGAGTATGGAGGCATAAAATCAGGGCGGGGAAGAAAACTAATGGTGGAGTTCGCGCATCCCAATACGCACAAAGCTTTTCACATCGGGCATCTGCGCAATATCATTACCGGCGAAGCGCTTTGCCGGATTTTAGGAAACGCCGGCTATAAAATAATCCGCGCGAATTATCAGGGTGATGTCGGTTTGCATATCGCCAAATGCCTTTGGGGCATAACGCAAACGCAGAGCGAATTGGCAAAAGCTGCCAAACAAAGTTTGGACGAGCGCGCGGCCTTTTTAGGCAAAGCGTACGCTTTTGGCAGTAAAAATTACGAAGAAAACGAAAAAGCAAAAGCGGAAATTATTGAAATAAATAAAAAGATATACGCTGGCGACAAAAGCGTTAAAAAGTTATACCAGACAACGCGCAAATGGAGTTTGGATTATTTTGCCAAAATTTATAAAAGAGTAAATACCAAATTTGATAGGCTGTATTTTGAATCCGAAACTTTTGCGCCGGGCAAAAAAATAGTAACGGAGGGCGTAAAAAAAGGAATTTTTAAATTATCCGACGGCGCAATAATTTTTGAGGGCGGCAAGCACGGCTTGCACGACCGCGTCTTTATCAATTCCGAAGGCAACCCGACCTATGAGGCAAAGGATATGGCGCTAGCGAAATTGCAATTTAGCGAATTTAATCCGGAAAAAATTTTGCACGTCGTAAGCAAGGAGCAGACGGAATATTTTAAAGTTATTTTTAAAGCGCTGGAACAGGTTTTGCCTAAAAGCAAAAATAGGGAAACGCATTTGCCGTACGGCTGGGTATCGCTCAAGGGAGGGAAAATGAGTTCGCGCCTTGGCAATGTTGTTTTAGGAGAATTTTTAATTGAAGAAATAAAAGAAGAAATAATTAAGATTATTAAAGATAATACATCCGCCCAAGTTCTCACGAACCGGGTGGACAAGGAAAAATTGGCGGAAAAAATAAGCATTGCCGCGGTCAAATACGCGTTTTTAAAAAACGGCATTGATAAGGACATTGCGTTTGACATGGAGGAATCGGTGAGTTTGTCTGGTAACAGCGGCCCATACTTGTTATATACATATGCGAGAATTAAAAGCATCATCAAAAAATCATTAAAACATAAAAACATAAAAACATTAAAACAAGAAAGCCAGAAAGTAAAAAAACAAAATAATAATTTTTTGCCAGACGAAAAACAACTTTTGTTAAAATTGTCCTTGTTTCCGGAAATAACGCAGGCGGCGGCGGAACAACTTGACCCATCAATTGTCGCCAAATATTTATTTGAACTCGCGCAAAGTTTTAACGATTACTACCACCGCGTGCCGGTATTGAAGGCCGAAGCGGCGGAGCGGCAGTTTAGATTAGCGCTTATCAGCGCGGTTGCTTCGGTCTTAAAAAAGGGAATAGAACTTTTAGGGTTTGAGACGGTGGAGAGGATGTGATGGAAAACAAGAAAGCGTTAGTATAAGAAAAATACCTTAAAATTAAGGTATTTTTTGTTTTTATTGACAAAATTGACAGAAATTAGAAAATATGCTAGTATTTAGGGTCTTTTCTCTATAATGGAGAACTGGCGATTTGGCCTTTACAATTTAAAAAAAGCCCTATCTCAGGGCTAAAAATATAGAGAAAATTTAAGAAGGGATGGTGCAAGAAGATGAAGAAGCAATGGCTTATCGCAACCTCCATCATAGTAATAAGTTTTAGCCTCATTCCATATGGGAATTTGATTGTCAAACGAGGCGGAATTTTAGGTGGAGGCACTACGGATAAAGTTCTTCTTAACACCAAAGATCCATATTATGTAATGGATCAAAAGGTTAAGGAGCTTGTTCTGGAAGGACTGAAGACGGGAGAGCAGGTTGTTTTTGTGATTCCGTTCGATGGAGAGATGACGCGAGATGATCTATCCCGCGTTAGGCTCATAACCGAAAAGACACAAGAGGCTTTGCCGGACATCGGAGTTTTGAGCCTGTCCACGGCAGCGCTGTATCAGGATGACGGCGGGGAACTGAAAAGCGACCCATACGTTACTGCCGACGAGCTGGCAGATCCGCAATTTAACCTTGGCGCGTGGAAGGAGGCGGTTAAGAGCGATCCGGGAGTTTATGGGCTACTTATTGGCCGCAATTTTGACTACGCGCAAGTAGTGTTGTTTCTACCCGTTGATTGCGACGAGGCGGAAACTTTCTGGCGGATTGTTGAACTGTTGGAAGGGCGCTTAATTTCCATAATTAAGCGTTACTTCAAAACAGATATCTATCCATCCGGAGATTTTGTGAAAGTTTTGCCAGGAGGCTGGATTAACGGCCGCGGTTTAACCGATGCCGTATTGTTGCGCGACGTTTTAATTTATGCCACCATCGGCCTCTGCGTATCCTGGTTGCTCTACTTAGTTCATCTCGCGTCGTTGCGGAAAGCAACCGTCGCAACATTTATGGTCGCGTTGAGCTTTTTTTGGACGCGGGGCACTATCGGGATTTTGCAGCGCATGGGAGTCCCGGTGTATGAACGGGTTTATATCCTGCTTGTATTTGCGGCGCAAATTGTAGTGGGCATCTCGTTCTGCGAACATAAGTTTGCCTGCTATCAGGAGATGCGACGTCAGTTTCCAAACGCTTCACGCGTGGAAATTTGGAGAAGAAGCACCGGCGTAAACGAAAGCATTCTTGTGACAGCTATCATCGCCATACTTACTTTTTCCACCTTATATCAAATCGGTGTAAGGGGGATTATGGAAGTCGGCATGTTAGTATGTATTGGGATTGTTTTTCTCGTCGTATTTACTTTTTGGTTTCTACCCGCCATTCACAGCATTGTCGGCGGGGAAACGCGCGAGAAGAACCCAACGAAAATTTCAGCCTGGTGGGACAAACAGCTTGGGCGAGTTATTAGCGCTGTTTGCTTTTTCTTGTTACTCAAACCAGAACAGAATTTTCATTGGCAGAAACGGGCCCGGTTTGCTTTAGTTATAATTGGCTTGTTTGTCGGTTGCGCAGTTTGTTTAGCCCTATCCGGACGTCTTACTGTGCGGACCAGGCCGTTGGAGTATATTCACGGCACGGTTGTATATCGGGCGAGCCAGTTCCTACAAGAACCTGGACGCTACGGCTTTGACCGCATTTCGTTTTTAGTGCGGTCCAAGAAGCCTAATATTTCGCCGGCTATCACCGACCCGTTGTTTATCGCGGAAGTTGCGAGTTTAGGCAGGCGACTGCAAAACCGCTCTGATATCCGCGAGGTCAATTCGGTAGTGGACACGCTTTCGGTTATTGCCCGGGAGACATACCATGCCGAATTGCCGCAGACACAGCAACAAGTCTACGACAGCTTGCAATTGATCGAGTTTGACCTAAATCCACTCGTGAAAGAACAACTGTGGTATGACGGCGGACTGGTTATGTTCGCGTCAACGGATACCATGGACGACAGCAATTCCATGGGCAAATCTTGTGACGCGATTGTGGCGTTAGGAAAGCAATTTCCCAGTTTGGAAATCCTGCCATTCGGCAAAGTGCCAGCTTACCCGCGAGCGGATAAATACATCCGCGAAGGCAAACCGAAAAATCTACTGTCGTCGCAGTGGATTATAGTTTTCGTTTATGCCGCTTGGATAGGTTGGCGCAACCGGCGTCATCCCGCTCATACGCATCTGTTCGCTTGGCGGACGGGGTTTGTTATGAACGCTCCGTTCATATTTGCAACCTCAGTTATAGTTATAATCATGGCCTGGTTTAATATCGCATTGGATCAGGTTATGGCCTGTTTTTCGGCGCTTGCCATAAATGCGGCAGCTGACTTCGGCCTTTATCTAATGGCCGAATTTGATAAGCTGTTGCGCCAAGGCATGCGGATGCAGGAGGCTATGTGTCGGGCGTTTATAAACAAAGGCAAGGATGTTTTAAATGATATCTGTTTAAATTGCTTTTGTTTCGCGCCGTTAATGCTGTCCCACTTCATTCCCATTCAAAGGTTGGGGTGGGTTATGATCGTAATGCTGCTCGCTTGCGGCATCGGCGTTGTCTTCCAAATGGCGCTATTGCCGTGGTGCGTAAAGAAAGTTAAAAGTTAAAAGTGAAAAGGAAAAAAAAGGAGAAGAAAAATCATGAAGCAGTTTACGCAGTTTACTTTGATTTTTGTTTTATTCGCAATCGGGATTCCTTGTCGGGCGGAAGAAATGTCCAGCCAAGAAATCGTTGCCAAGTGCTTTACGCTTTATCGGCAAACGCCGAGCGAGCGCGAAGAAACGCAGGTTACCGTCATCTATGAAGGCGGCCGTACGGAACAGAAAGCCTTCACTCGCTGGATTCTGTTTGACCCAACGGGCGAAGATAAAGTTGTTATAAAGTTTCGTAAAACGGATAAAAATAATTTAGATGAGGGTTTAGGCTTATTGATTTCGCGGCACATCGGGCGCAAAGATGATCAATGGCTGAAAATGCCATCGCTTGATAAAATTCGCAAGATTGCTATCGCCGACAGCGGCAAGTATTTTGGCGGGACGGACATTACTTTTGAAGATGCCCGCCAGCTGGTCGGCGAACGGACGCAGGACTTTGATTATAAGATTTTGCAGTCCGGCGCTGAAGGATGGGAAATTGAAGCTTTGCCGAAGACCGGAACGGAGAGTGGTTACGGCAAGCGGATATTTTCTATTCAGCCTGACTTCGCCTGCACAGCGGTTGAATATTACGATACCCGCGGCGAACTGCTTAAAAAACAGGAGAACCGCGGAATTGAAACGCAGGCGAACGGAATGTGGCGCGCTAAAGTCGTCGTTGTTACCAGCAGTCTGCTCAAGCGAACAACGGAACTAACGGTGACGGCGCGGGAATTCAGGAATGTGGACGCGAGTACGTTCACGCAGGATTTTCTCCTGAGAAAGGGTTGAGCCATGAAGAAATTATTAGTAGTAGCGGTGGCGTTGGGAATACTTGTGCCGTTGGCTTTTGGCGATGAGCCAAAATTCAGCGGGGAACTGCGGATTTTCAGTGCGGCTTATCTGGATGATAGAACCGGCGCTGAAGACCTGTTCGGCGAAATTCGTTTTTTACCGGCGGTTGCTTGGCAGACGGATTACGATTGGTTTCTGTATATCCAAGGCGATTTTCGCTTGGACAGCGAGAACTATGCCAGCGGCGTCTTTGACGGCGTTGAAGACGATGGCCGCTGGATCGGAAACCTGCGCCAAGCTTACGCGGAGTATACGGAGGATTTGTTTAAGCTCCGCGTAGGGAAGCAGATTTTTGATTGGAGCACTACCGATACGATCTCGCCGAGCGATAATATTAATCCAAGAGATTGGGTTGATGTGGCGGAGTGGGAGAGAATCGGAGTTCCAGCAATTGATTTGCGCTATGGCGACGCGACCTTTTGGGAATTTGTTTACATCCCATGGTCAACGCCGTCCAAACTTCCGGCCGGACGCTGGGAGTACGACCTGCCGCCAGGACTCGTTTCCGGCGGCATTGACGGGCCGGAAAACGATTATGACCAGTTCGCCCTTCGCGCCGGTACGAATGTTTCTGGCTGGGATTTAGGAGCGTCGTATTACCACGGCTATTCCTATAATCCCTCGGTTAGTTTCCAGCCGCCGAACGCAATCAATACCGAATACATCCGCGAGGATGTGGTCGCGGTATCGGCGGTGGGCGAGATTGGCGGGGGAGTCATGCTTCGCGCCGAAGCTGGTTATTTTAACCAGCACGGCAACAACGATTTCGTTCAGTTCGTCATCGGCGCCGATCGGTTTTGGAATGATGTTTTCCGTACTACGGATGAGTTATATTTACTCGTCCAATATACGGACGAAGTAGAAACGAAAAACGACAATCCGGCGGCGTTCAGAATTTATGACTTCCGCCGCGCTTTCCGCCGTTCGTTCATGGCGCGCGCGCAGTATAGTTTTGACGACACGCGCCAGTGGACGCTGAAACTGGAAGGTAGCTATAACTGTGAAGATGATGATAGCTACATCCAGCCGTCAGTCGCTTTCCGGCGCAATAATTTGGAAATTGAAGCTGGCATTGGTTTTGCCTCCGGCCCAAAAAATACTTTTTGGGGCGAATGGCGAGAAAACGATCGCATATTTATTCAGTGCACCTACCATTTTTAATGGTTAGTGCGTTATTCATTGGTCCTTCAAGGGTTGGCATTTATGTCGGCCCTTTTTTATTTTAAGGATGTTTTTTAACTATTGTTTTTTCTTTTTTTTCATGATAGGTTGTAATCATTAACGAAATAACAATTAAACAAACATGAAATTACTCAAATTTTTAATCTTAGTTTTCTCTTTCGTCGCCGTTAGCGCGGCTGTTTCCGGTTGTTCGCTGAAGCTTTGGCAGAAGCCGGAAGTGGCGCCGGTGACAGAAAATGAAAA
>PFAS01000072.1:9730-10566 GCA_002778635.1 Candidatus Falkowbacteria bacterium CG10_big_fil_rev_8_21_14_0_10_43_11
GCTTACTTACCGGAATGAAGAGTATGGGTTTGAATTTAATTACCCCTCTAATTTGTTAAGGAGTAAAAACGAATATTATAATGTCGTCTTATCAAACACTTTGGCTAATATAAATATAAATATTTTAAATGAAGGATTAGATCCAAATACAATAAAAAGTCCGATAGGAATAGTCAGAAAAGAGTCGTTAGAAAAAGCGGTAGTAGGCGGAAAAAATTCATATCGTTTTAAGGATGGAGATATGGGATATGGTGGTAATAGCTATAGAATACCGTTAGACAATAGCCATACACTAATTCTATGGTTTGTGACAGAGGGTGGTTACTATAATAATGAAAAGAAGATCATCTCCACTTTCAAATTCATAAAATAAAAAATTTAGAACAAATCAGAATGTCAATTATTATTTTGATCTAAAATTGATGTTTTGATTTGTTCTTTGAGTTAAATTTTGCTCATTAACAAACAATAGCGCAAGCTATTTATAACAGATCCGAAAGGAAAGGATGAAGATCATGAAATACGCGCAAAGATTAATAAGTTCAACTATGTTAGGGCTGCTTATTGTTTTGTTTTATCCAAACGCAAGCTTTGGATATCCAACTGCGGACAGTCTGCAGTTCCCGCTAGATAATTATCTCCAGAAAAAAGGAGAAAATTATTTCGGCAGAAAGGGATTAGTAAAAGAGGGAAAGTGGCATTTAGGCGATGACATTAATGTTGGTGCTGGTACAGAAATATACGCCATAGGTGCTGGAATCGTGCGGCATGCGGAATATCATGCTCCTCGCTGGGTAGATGGAAAATACTATCAAAACTACGGCGGCATGTACATC
>PFAS01000003.1:0-3400 GCA_002778635.1 Candidatus Falkowbacteria bacterium CG10_big_fil_rev_8_21_14_0_10_43_11
TTATGGTTTTTTGGAAGCTCCTTACCGGGTGGTTTTGCATGACATAGATAATGATCCGAAAATAACCGCGGGCAAAATTTTGCGCGAAGATATATATATTGATAAAGATCCGGCAAAAAAAGGGGAACTCGTAGCTCGCGCCGGAACAAAAATTGACGAAAAATTGGCGCAAGAACTAGCCAAACTGGGGCCGGTAACTATTCCCATAAAGCCGGTCATTACCAATGAAATTAAATACCTTGACGCTTTTGAAGAAGAAAAATACGTCACTACTTTTTATACGGTGCCGGTGGACGAGAACGGCTACTTTTTAGTGGAAAAAGCCGAGGTCCGCAAATACGGCGAGCCCTCAATCGCCAATGTGGCCAAAATTGATTTTGTGGAAGTCGCCGCGAATCAAATCGTATCGGTTGCCACCTCCTGCATTCCGTTTTTAGAACATGACGACGGCATTCGCGCTTTGATGGGCACCAATATGCAGCGGCAAGCCGTGCCGCTGGTAATGCCGGAAGCGCCGATTGTCGGCACGGGCATTGAGCGCCGGGCGGCCATTGACTCCGGCCACATCGCAGTTGCCGAAGCAGACGGTCTGGTAACCGCGGTGCAGGGCAATAAAATTGAAATTACCGGTAAAGAAGGGAAAATAAAAGCTTATGATTTAAATAAATTCGTCCGCTCCAACCACTCCACTTGCATTAATCAGCATCCGAGCGTAAATAAAGGAGATAAAATTAAAAAAGGCGATATTTTATCCGACGGCGCGGCGATCGCAAACGGCGAAATCGCCATTGGCCGCAATGTGCTCGTTGCCTTTATGACTTGGGAAGGATTTAATTACGAAGACGCCATTATTATTTCCGAACGGATGGTGGAGGAAGATTTTTACTCTTCAATTTACATTGAAAATTATACGATTGACGTGCGCGACACCAAACTAGGGCCGGAAGTCGTTACACGCGACATTCCAAACATTTCCGTAGAGCGCTTAAAAGATTTGGACAATACCGGCGTTATCCGCATTGGCGCGGAAGTGTCGTCAGGCGATATTTTAGTCGGTAAAATAACTCCTAAAGGCGAAACGGAGCTCTCAGCTGAAGAAAAATTGCTGCGCGCTATTTTTGGCGATAAAGCTAAAGACATCCGCGACAGCTCCCTGTATTTGGAACACGGCGAACACGGCAAGGTCGTGGACATAAAAATATTTTCCCGCGAAGAAGGCGATAAGTTGCCCGCGGGCGTAATTCAATCCATTCAAATTACTATTGCCAATCTGCGCAAGATTCAAGTCGGCGACAAAATGGCCGGCCGGCACGGCAATAAAGGGGTTATTTCTCGCATCGTACCGGCGGAAGACATGCCGTATTTGGAAGACGGCACGCCGATTGACATTATCTTGACTCCGCTGGGCGTTATTTCCCGCATGAACTTAGGGCAATTATTGGAAACGCACATGGGGCTCGCGGCGCACGCTTTGGGTTATAACGTCGCGACCCCGCCTTTGAACGGCATTACGGAAGAACAAATTAAAGAAGAATTGCGCCGCGCCGGCTATCCTGAAGACGGCAAAGTGAAACTTTATAACGGCAAAACCGGCATTCCTTTTGACCATCGAGTAGTAGTCGGCTATAAGTACATGTTGAAATTAAACCACATGGTGGAAGACAAGATGCATCAGCGCTCCATCGGGCCATACTCGTTAATTACCCAGCAGCCCTTGGGCGGCAAAGCCCAATTCGGCGGCCAGCGTTTTGGCGAAATGGAAGTTTGGGCGTTGGAAGCGTACGGCGCCGCCCATACTTTGCAGGAAATTTTAACGATTAAATCAGACGACGTGCCGGGCCGCTCCAAAGCTTACGAAGCCATTATTAAAGGCGAAGAAATTAGAAAGCAAAACGTGCCGGAATCGTTTAACGTGCTGGTGCGGGAAATGAAAGGTTTGTGTTTGGACGTGGAATTAATCGGCGCCAAAGAGCAAATAGATGACGAAGATTTGCCGCCGGCGGAAGAAGACTTAATGATTAACAAAAGCGATTATAAAAAACAGACGCCAGTGATTGCGGAAAGTGAGGGAAAGCAAGGAGAGTAATTCGGCACCCTCGACCCCCTCACTCCGCCTGCTGGCGAAGCACTCCCCCAAACCCCTTTGCCTTCGGCGTTCCCCCTTAGAAAGGGGGAAATTAAGGGGGAGAAAATAAATACCGATTAACATTGTTCCGTATTATTCCTCCCCTTTATAAGGGGAGGTGTCCCGAGTCGCTCGGGACGGAGGGATCGTTGGCACTCTGCGCCGGAACAGTTTAGCAACGTAACAATAGAATTTATATGCTTAATCCGATAAAAACAACTGACTTTGACGCCATTAAACTTCGGCTCGCGTCGCCGGAAGCGATTTTGTCGTGGTCGCACGGGGAAGTGACTCGGCCGGAAACGGTTAATTACCGCACTCAAAAGCCGGAAAAAGACGGCTTGTTTTGCGAGCGCATTTTCGGCCCGTCCAAAGACTGGGAATGTTATTGCGGCAAATACAAAAAAATCCGCTATAAAGGAATTATTTGCGACAAGTGCGGTGTGGAAGTGACGCGTAGCGTGGTGCGGCGCGAACGGATGGGGCACATTAAGTTGGAAGCGCCGGTAACGCACATTTGGTTTTTACGCGGCATTTCTTCTAAAATCGGCTTGATTTTGGATTTGCCGGCCGGAGCGCTGGAAAAAGTGGTTTATTTTGCCAATTTTGTCATTACCGACGTGGACGAAGAGTTAAGACAGGCGACGATTGAACAGATAAAACAGGAGTTTAAGAGCAAACAAAAGCAAATTGAAGCGGAGTTCAAAAGCAAGAAATCAGCCATGCAGTCCAGCGAACATAAGGCCGAAGAACTTGAACAGCTGGAAAAAATTCAGACGGAAAAAACGGAAAAATTAGAGCAAGCTTTCAAAACCGCGCAGGAGGAAATTAAAGAAATAAAGCCGCTGGCGGTCATTTCCGAACACGCTTATCAGAATTTGGCCATTAAATACGGCCATATCTTTGAGGCGGGCATTGGCGCGGAAGCGGTTTTAAAATTAATGCAGAAATTGGATTTAAAGAAAAAAATCAAAGAGTTGGAAAAAAACTTGGAAGAAGTAATTGATTCCAAGCGCGAGAAACTTTTGCGCCGCCTAAAGATACTCAAAAGTTTAGCGGTTAATAATTTGCGTCCAGATTGGATGATTTTAACAATTATTCCGATAATTCCGCCGGACCTGCGCCCAATGGTGCCTCTTGACGGCGGCCGATTCGCGACGAGCGATTTAAACGATTTGTACCGCCGCGTGATCAGCCGCAACAACCGTTTAAAGCAGCTTACGGAATTGAACGCGCCGGAAGTAATCTGCCGCAACGAAAAACGCATGTTGCAGG
>PFAS01000003.1:3413-13396 GCA_002778635.1 Candidatus Falkowbacteria bacterium CG10_big_fil_rev_8_21_14_0_10_43_11
ACGGCAAAACCGTGACTGCGTCCACCGGCCAAAAAAGAATGCTTAAGTCTTTAGCCGATATTTTAAAAGGCAAACAAGGCCGCTTCCGCCAGAATTTACTGGGCAAGCGCGTTGATTATTCCGGCCGTTCGGTGATCGTCATTAACCCGCGCTTGCATTTGTACCAATGCGGCTTGCCGAAAAAAATGGCGCTGGAATTATTTAAGCCGTTCGTCATCAGCAAATTAATCAAGCGGGAAATCGTGCATAACGTGCGCAGCGCCTCGCGCTACATTGAAGCCGGCTCCGACGACGTTTGGGATATCTTGGAAGAAATTATCGTCAACGCTTACGTGTTTTTAAATCGCGCTCCCACTTTGCACCGCTTGGGCATTCAGGCGTTTAAGCCGATTTTAATTGAAGGCAAAGCGATTCAAATCCATCCGCTGGTTTGCGCGGCTTTTAACGCCGATTTTGACGGCGACCAAATGGCGGTCCACGTCCCCTTGACCAAAGAAGCGGTGGCGGAAGCGCGCGACATCATGCTCGCGAGCCATAATTTGTTAAAACCCGCTACCGGCAATCCAATCGTCAGCCCGTCTTACGATATTGTTTGGGGGTCGTATTATTTAACCAATACGGACGCGGACAGAGCGGGGGATAAGCCGGCGCTTTACGCCGATGAAGAACAGGCGATACTTGCTTACGAATGCGGCCGGACCAAATTGCGCGAACCGATTAAAACGAGGGTTAAAATTTCCAGCCGCAAGTCGGAAATCATGGATACCACCGTCGGTCGCGTTATTTTTAACTCAATCCTGCCGGAAAAATTGCGTTTCATCAATGACGTTATTTTAAAGAAAGACATTAATAACATTATCAAAGATTGCTTGTCTTTGTACGGAGAGGATCAAACCGTAAAACTCGTTGACGACGTGAAAGAATTGGCTTTAAAATACATTACCCAAAGCGGCTTGTCTTGGGGCATGGGCGATTTGCCGGATATGCCGGAGCGGGGAGTGTTAATTAAAGAGACCAATCAAAAAGTTGAATCAGTGCAGGAGCAGTACGAAGAAGGATTATTGACTCAAAGCGAACGATACGCGAAGGTGGTGCAATTATGGACTGAAACCAAAGATAAAATCGCCGAATCAATCAAGCGCAATCTTAATCCTAAGGGCTCGGTTTATTCCATGATTCAATCCGGCGCGCGCGGTTCTTGGGCGCAGTTGACGCAATTAATCGGCATGAAAGGGTTGGTCACTTCTCCTTCCGGCGCGATTATTGAATTGCCGGTCAAAGGAAATTTTAAAAAAGGATTTGACGTCTTGGAATATTTTATCGCGACGCACGGGGCGCGCAAAGGATTGTCCGATACCGCCTTGCGCACCGCCAACGCCGGCTATCTTACCCGCCGTTTGATTGACGTCGCTCAAAATATAATAATTACGACCGATGATTGCGGCGCCGCCGAAGGATTAGTGATTACGCAGGCGGAAAGCGAAGGGTTAGGCACCACCTTGTTGCGGCGCATCGCCGGCCGTTATTTAGCCGAAGACCTGGTTAACGTTAAAGGAAAAGTATTGGCTAAAAAGGGAGAATTTTTGAGCGAAGAAGCCATTAAACATTTGGAAAAAGAAACCATTGCCGAAGCTTCCATCCGCAGTCCGCTGAATTGCCGCTGTGAAAAGGGAATCTGCGCCACCTGCTACGGTTATGATTTAAGCTATAATAAAATAGTGCGGCAGGGCGTGGCGGTCGGAACTATCGCCGCCCAGTCAATCGGCGAGCCGGGAACGCAGCTGACAATGCGCACCTTCCATACCGGCGGCGTCGCGGGCGAAGACATTACTCAGGGCTTGCCGCGCGTGGAAGAAATTTTTGAAGCTCGTCCGCCCAAACGCCGCGCTTTTGTCACGGACGTTGACGGAACGGTGAAAATAGAAGACATTGATCGCACGATTGAAGACGAACACGGCAAAGTGATAACTCAAAGCAACAACGCTAAAATCATTAAAATTATTTATCAGGGTTTGGACAGCGACAAATATTATTTCGCGGAAGCGGCGCGCGATATTTTATTAAATTTGCCCAAAGAAGGGGATTTTGCCAAAAATCGCGCCGCCAAAAAGAAAATCAAACCAATGGTTTTAGTTAAAGATAAAGAGCAGGTTGAGCGGGGGCAAGCTTTATTCAGCATGGACGGCTTGGAGATAAAAGCAAAAAACGCGGGCGAAGCGGCGTTAAACGACAAATATATTAAAGTAAGCTTTACGGCTGACAAAGCGAAAGAATTTGTTATCCCCAAAGGATACGCCATTTGGGTGAATGACGGCCAAAAAATAACTAAAGGATCGCAATTGACTGAAGGCAGTTTGGATTTGCACCAGTATTTTGCCCTTTGCGGCCGGCTCGCCGCCCAGCGCTATATTATCCACGACATCCAAAACGTTTATTCTTCCCAAGGACAGCCGCTTAACGACAAGCACATAGAAGTAATAGTCAGACAGATGTTTTCCCGCGTGCTGATAAAAGACGGCGGCGATACCGAGCTTTTGTCGGGAGAAATAGTGGAAAGCGCTATTTTTGAAGTTGCTAACCGCGCCGCCCGCGCCGCCAAAAAGAAGCCGGCGGCCGGCGAACAGCTTTTGCTCGGCATGACGAAAGCATCGCTTACGACCGACAGCTTCCTGTCCGCCGCCTCTTTTCAAGAAACCGCCAGGGTTTTGATAGAAGCGGCCGTTACCGGCAAGATTGATTATTTGGAAGGTTTGAAAGAAAACGTCATCATCGGTCGCTTGATTCCGGCCGGCACCGGCTTTCGCGCTTATAACCGGCAAGAAGAAAGAGATCAGGAAGAAGTGGAAAGAAACAGATAAAATTTTAAAAAAGAGCGTCCCAATATTAGGGCGCTCTTTTTGTTTTTTTAAAAGTAAGGTATATTGGAAGTAAGCGGCGGCCGGAAAACGAGGCATAATGCCATGAACCACGATAGCGCTCTTTCCACTCCTCAAAACGGCAAAAGAGAATTTTTCAATCTGTTGGAAATTCTCCAAAGCGATAAGCATTGGGTGTCGTCTGGCGAGCCCAATCCTTTATCGTTGGAATTCGTTAAAAAATTTTGCGCGGGATTCCCAGGGCATACTAAAAGCGAATTCCGCCATCAGTTTTTGGAAGCGATAAAAACCGAGTATGACGGGGGGGAATTTTTTGATGTTCCCGTCTGCATCACTAACGTGATCTGGAAATTTAGGGAGGAGATTGTAAATGCTAATTATTAAAAATAAAGCGAGGGTAAAAATTTGGCCGCCGCCCGCCCCGATATTTTTTTTCGGGGCTTTAATTTTGAAAAAAATTCAAATAATCGCCGATTTTTAATCCCATTCGGTCGGCCAGCCCGGCGTTTATTTCCAAAACAAATTGAGCTTGCCGGTCGGGTTTTATCGTTGGACAGAGCTCTTGCCCGCAGGGAGCGGTATTTTTATTGGCATAAACAACCCGTTTGTCTTTATCAAGCCAAATAATATCCAGCGGAATTAAAGTATTCTTCATCCAAAAATCATAAAGCCCCTCTGCCGGAAAAATAAACAGCATCCCGCGGTTTTTCGGCAATTTTTCGCGATACATTAAACCCAGCGCGCGCTCCGTTGGCGCAACCGCCAATTCAACCTCAAAGCAGCCATTTTCAAAGCAGACGCTTTTAACGCCGTTAGGCAGCGGTAATTTTACTCCTTTGACAATCGGCGGCGCGTTAAAACCGCAACCGGTTATTATCAAACTAAAACTAATTAGCAGCGGAATTGATAATCGCATATCGGGTTAATTATTGGCCGGCATCGCGGATTCAATGAATTTTTTTCCCTCCACTTTTTTAAATTGGGAAACGAATTTGCCGCCGTCTAAAATTTCAATCAAAAGCGGCGCGTTATTTTTATTAACGTGAATTAAAAAATTTCCCAGTTCAAGCACATGGTCAATTTTGCCGCTCGCGATTTCCAGAGAAACTATGTTTGATTCGAGATCAAAATACATAAAATTAGTTAAAAGTCATAAAGTCAAAAGTCCTTAAAGTCTTAAATAAAGAATTGACTTTATGGATTTTGCAGACTTATTTTGTCGGATAAAAAGTAACGACTTTATTTATCCCGTCTTCTATTTTTAGAACTGCCGCCAATTTGCCTTTAGCGCATATTAAATATTTGCCCTTGCGGCGCGTCGCATCCGGCAAGCGCAAAACTTCCTCTATCTGTTCTTTGGTAATAAAAACTTTATACTTATTCAGTATTTCAAATTTGTCGTTCGCGTATTTAGTGAATTGAATCATGGTTTTTGTTGTTTTTTTATTGACTTTGCGTTATGATAAGAGTGCTTTAATTATACCATATTTTTAGTCCCATGAAAGTTGACAGAAATAACCATTATGATAATTTAACAGAGAGCTACGAGCGTCATTTTAAGCGAAAGGACAAGCGTAAAAAAACGAATATGAAAGTAAGCGGCGGCAGCGTGAAAAAATTAAGGAATATTATAAGTAAGACGTGATTAAAGTCAAAAAGAAAAATAAGGAGCCAAAAAATAATTTTTGACTTTTTATTTTTAACTTTTGACTTTTTTCGTATGCAAGCAGTAATACTCGCCGCGGGCAAAGGGGTGCGCATGCGCCCGTTGACGCACGATATTCCCAAGCCGATGCTAAAGGCGGCCGGTAAAAATTTGTTAGAGCATAAGTTGGACGAACTGCCGAACGATGTTGACGAAGTGATTATGATAATCGGTTATTTGGGAAAACAAATCAGCGATTATTTCGGCCATGAGTATAAAGGCCGAAAAATAATTTACGTGGAGCAACCAGAGCTTTTAGGAACCGGCAAGGCTTTATGGCTCGCGAAAGATAAAATTCGCGGAAAATTTATCAGTCTGATGGGAGACGATATTTATTCGCGTGAAGATTTAAAACAATGCTTGGCGCACGATTGGGCGGTGCTGGCGCAAAAAGTGCAGGGGCCGACGCGCGGCGGACGAATAATTTTAAAACCGGACGGGCATCTGCAGGAAATTATTGAGGGCGAACATAATCACGAACGCGAGCATTTAATGAACATCGGATTATTCGTTTTGCAGCCCGATATTTTTAACTATGAATTAGTTAAATTGCCGGACAGAGAAGAGTGGGGTTTGCCGCAAACGCTGGTTAAAGCGGCGCAGGATTTTGACGTAAAAATCGTGCCGGCTAGTTTTTGGCTGCAGGTGACGGATGTTAATGATCTTAAAAAAGTGGAGGAAATACTTAAGTCTAGAAAGTCCAGACTTTTGACTCTATAGACTTATTTGCTGCAGCCGATAGCGGTCATTAAAAGCGCGTTTTGTCCCGGTCTGGCCGGGATGCCTTTACCGAGAAAAAAAGCTCCCGGGCGGGGACTAGCGCAAGTACGGGAAGATTTGGGAATTAAAATAGAAGTATAGCGTTTGGCAGAATAAGGGCTATAAACGAATACATCCGCTAAAGTATTGCCGGAATATTGCGGGCCTATCAGTCTTTGCTGCAAATCGCCCGGCGGCGGACAGCATGCGGGCGGCCCGGGCGGAACGGCACAGGGCGCGCAAATCCAAGATACGGCTAAAGGTCCGGGCGCAGTACCTAGAGGCGAAGGTGCGGGAATCACCATGCTGATGCGGCCGCCAATCAATACGCTGCCATCGGAAGCAAAAACCGAGGCGGAAAACAGCCCCAAAATAATAATCATGATTATTAGGGCGGCGATTAATAAGTTGCGGATGGCGGAGTCGGAAATACTTCGCATATAATTTGATATCCGTGATATATTTAACAATAATTATATTATAGCAGAGATTTGTTTAAACAACCAATATAGATACTAAGATATTAGGATATTAGATATTCGCAACGCACAGAATATGTTTTATCAACATAAACATCCTTAATATCATTGCGTGATGTCCCAATATCCCAATATCCCAATATCCAGTCTCCTACTCAATGTCATTTATATGAATATTCTGGAGCACACAAAGCAATTATGCGCTAAACACAACATCGTTCCTGCCCGCTCAAAAGGGCAGAATTTTTTAATTAGAGAATATATATATGAAAAAATTATTGCCGCCGCTGATTTAAAATCGGATGATGTTATTTTAGAAGTCGGTTCGGGGCTTGGGTTTTTAACCGAGATGCTGGCGCGGAAAGTAAAACAAGTCATAGCGGTGGAAGTGGACGACAAGCTAGCGGGGGCGTTGCAGATGCGCTTAGAAAAAGAGGGGATAGAAAATGTGAGCATAGTAAATGAGAACATTTTAAAAATTTCAAATGTCAAATTTCAAATGTCAAATCAAATCCCAAATCCAAATGTCCAAAAAAAAATACCAGATACTAAATACCAGATACTAAATACTTCCTACAAGGTTGTCGCCAACTTGCCCTATAACATAACCTCAAGGTTTTTGCGGAAATTTTTGTCAGAGGTTGAGAATAAGCCGAGCGAAATGACGCTGATGTTACAAAAAGAGGTGGCGGAAAGAATTTGCGCGCGCGCGGGGCAAATGAGCCTGCTCGCCGTATCGGCGCAATTTTACGCGGCGCCGAAAATTATCGCGCGCGTGCCGGCAGATGCTTTTTGGCCTAAGCCGAAGGTGGAAAGCGCGATCGTTCACCTCTCCCGCCTTCGGCACCCTCTCCTTAGTAAGGAGAGGGGAAGGGGTGAGGTGGATGAAAAATTTTTTAAATTAGTCAGAATTGGGTTTAGCGCCAAACGCAAACAATTACAGGGGAATCTAACCAAGGGATTAAAAATAAAAACAGAGATTATTAAAAAAATTTTAGCGGATTGCGGGCTAGCGGAAACAGCAAGAGCGCAAGAGCTGTCGCTTGATGATTGGCGGAATTTATACTTTGCTTTAGATAGCCGAAATATGTTATAATTAACATAACTGTTGAGAAGTAAAAAACATTGTTAAATTGTTACATTGCTAAATTACTACGCAACGAAATTAAGAAGCTTTATAACAATTTAACAATTTAGCAATTTTAACATTTTCTATGGCTAACCAAGAAAATTTTGACGACAATATAGGTAATTCAAATGCGCCAACTGACGAATACATCTCCGGCGAAGACTATCGGGAAAAAATGCAGGCATTAAGCCCGCAGACGCAGACGCAGATGCCGGCTGGCTTAAGCTGGCAACAGAAAGCGGGCGTGGCTTTTTTAGCTATTTTTGGCGTGAGCGCCCTGATTTTATGGGCGGTGCAGTTTAAAAGCGGCTTGCAGGTGACGGAACCGTTAACGGCGGAAGAATTGGTCCAGTTGCAGAAAACTAGAGGCGGCGGCAACGATACTGATACGGCCGCGCAACTGCGCTCCCAAGACACGGATAAAGACGGATTATCCGATTATGACGAACTTTATGTTTACGGCACCTCGCCGTATTTGGAGGATAGCGACAGCGATGGCATTTTAGATAAAAAAGAAATAGAACGGGAAACTGACCCGAATTGCTCGCAGGGAAAAGTTTGCGCCGGCAATGAACAGCCGGCTAATGCCATTGCCACCACAACCGGCCCTGATTTATACGGCAATCAAACGCCGCAGTTGAACACGGCAGGCATTTCCGATTATCTGCAACAAAGCAAAATTGAACAAGAAGCGGCCGGCGCCAGTCAAAATCAAGGCGCTGAACAGCAAATAATGCAAAGTATTTTGCAGGGCAAGGCGGACGCGCAAAGTTTGCGCGCGATGTTGAAACAAGCCGGGATGGATGACGATACGCTGGGTAAAATTAGCGATGAACAATTAATCCAAATATATCAGCAGACGCTGAAAGGGCAAGAATAAATTGTTAAATTGTTGCATTGTTAAATTGCTATGGATAAAAAGTATCTGCAGTTGAATGATATTAACGCTTATAAAATTGCCTTTCATTTGTCTAATTATGTTTGGAATATAGTCATCAAATGGGATTATTTTGCGAAAAAGACAGTTGGCGATCAATTTGTCAGAGCAATGGATTCAATATCAGCTAATATCGCCGAAGGTTTTGGCCGTTATCACAAACAAGATAAAATCCATTTTTATCGCTATAGCTGCGGTTCAATCAAAGAATCGCTGGATTGGAACGAAAAAGCAAAAGTACGGCAATTATTAAAACTAGAAGAATATAATTTTATTTTTTGCGAGTTGCAAAAGTTGCCGCGTGAACTTAATGGTTTAATAAAGTTTACGAGTGATAAATTAGCAATTTAGCAATGTAACAATTTAACAATTTTCTTTCCCATGCTTTCCGCAAGAAAATTTAAAAAAATAGTTTTTGGACTGACGATAGTGAGTTTATTTTTTATTACCCCAGCCAAGGCAATAGTTACGCCAGAGAGCGCTATGAATTACCAGACAGGCGCTATAGAGGCAGACCCGAAGTTGCCAGAGTGGATGACGGGTACAGGCGTTGAAGTAACTTCCGGGCAATTATCCGGTGGACAAAAAAAACAGAGTTTATTTGATAAAATGTTAGATACTTTAAGTAAGGGACTGGCTGAAGCGGGTTCTATCGCTTTTCAGCGCGGGCTGACGACAATGTTAAATACGCTTGCCTACGACGCGGCAAACTATGTCGCGAGCGGCATGACCGGGCAAAAAGCGGCTTTTGAAACCAGAAGTCTGGGACAGGTATTTACCGACAGTTTGGACGCGGCGGCCGGAGATTTTTTGTCCACTTTAGGCTCCAAAGGCTTTGGCGGGCTTAATTTATGCCAGCCGTCTTTGGGTTTAGATTTTAGCATTGGTTTGGGTCTGTACCAGTTCCAGCGGCCAAAGCCAGCCTGCACCTTTAGCCAGATGCGCAATAATTGGGAAGCGGAACTGCGCAGCCCAATGTTTTTGCGTGATTTTCAGGATTATTTTCAGCCGACCTCAAACGATTTGGGCATCGCTTTGAGCATCAATACGGATTTTTTGCAATCAATAACCAAGCAGGCCAATTCAACTTTGGACGAATTAAAAATGAATCAGGGCTGGCTTAACGTCCGTAATTTAGCCGGCGATACCGCTACTCCGGCGTCGCTAATAAAAGCAAGCGTAGAGTCGGATTTAATAAAAAAACCGGAGGATGTGGTTAAATTTACCGGCGACGCGCTGATTGACGCGGTGAATATCTTTTTAAACCAGCTGGCGATTAAATTGATGCGCAACTTGCTTTACGGCGGGCTGTATAAAGGCGGGAGCGGTTATACTAGCGGAGGAATTTACAATCCCGCGGCGGACATATCCGCGGGCGGCGGCGTGGCGGCGGCCAAAGACCAGTTCCGCAAAATCGTCCAGCCGCGTTTTGACATACGCGGCGACTACGATATTTTGGCCGAATTAACCCAGTGTCCGGATCCAAATAAAGCCGGGCCGACCAATTGCGTAATTACGGAAAAATTCCGGCAAGCGGTGCAGGAGCGCAAAACCGTCGGGCAGGCGATGCGGGAGGGCGTATTGAACGCCGCCGGCATATTTGGTTTTAGCGGCAAGAATTTGGAGCCGCGCTATCAAGATGAAAATTATCCTTACCGCTCGCTGATTATTTTGCGCAAATTCCGCATTTTGCCGATCGGCTGGGAAGTGGCGGCCAATTACATTAACGAGCATGCCGGCGACGCGGTCGCTTTGGGCAAAGCGCAATTGACTTTAAAAGATTTAGTTGATTGCTTTGACGACGACGATTCCAAATGGTGCTCGGATTTGGTTGACCCCAACTGGGTGCTGAAAGCGCCGCTTAACTACTGCGCGCGCGAAGGCTACGGTCCGGAAACTTTGGGCGAACCGCAGATAACGGATAACCAATATGTTATTACCCGCAAAGATAATTACTGCGCGGACGAGCAGGCCTGCGTTAAAGAAAATTCGGACGGCTCCTGCCAGGTGTACGGTTATTGCACGCAGGAACGGCGCACCTGGAATTTTGGCAATAACTCTTGCAATCCGCTTTTTAACACCTGCCAGTCGTTTGTCA
>PFAS01000053.1:0-1081 GCA_002778635.1 Candidatus Falkowbacteria bacterium CG10_big_fil_rev_8_21_14_0_10_43_11
GCGTTATCCGGCCGATGGGTTTTTGGTTTTACCAGCAAGGGTTGGGACAGTTGTTGTTTATTTTATCTTCGGTTTTATCCTCCGTTTTTTTATTCATTTTCGGCCTGGGCGGAATTTTTAAAGCTATTGCCATCAGGGATAAAAGACTTTATTATTTATTAGCCATGGCGATTCTTACTCCGCTGATTATTTTTATAACCGTGGTAGAAACCAGGTACCGTTTCCAAATTTATCCGCTTTTAGCCATTTTTGCCGGTTATTTTATTGTGGCGTTGTCAATTAACGAGCCAAAATGGCGGCAGGAAAAAATGTTATGGCTGGCGATAGTTTTAGTTTTTTTAAATGGAATAATTGATTTATTGTTAAATTTAGACAAAATTAAGGAAAGATTTGGCTTATTTTTTTAATTTTTGTTCAGTTAAATGACAAATATGGAAGAAACCAATAAAAAAGTAGCTCTAGTCGCCTTGTGCCATGATGATGCCGGCGGAGTTTCGCCGCTGGGGCTTTTATATCTGGCCACCGCGCTTAAAAAGAATGGTTTTATCCCTAAGATTATATTTAAAAAAGAGAGCGAAATAAGCAGAGTTGAACAGGAAATAGAAGATTTTAAACCGGCCTTGATCGGCATGTCAGTTTTTACCGGCTATTTAAACAGAAAATATGTTGATTTAAGCAAAAAATTAAAAACTAAGGGATATTTGATAGTTTGGGGCAATGCCCACGCCTCTTTGCTGCCCGAACAGGTTTTAAAAGAGCCGGCCATTGATTTTGTGATTATAGGCGAAGGCGAAGAAACTTTAGTTGAGCTGACAAAAAATCTTGGCGATAAAGAAAATTATAAAAATATTGCCGGCCTGGGCTTTAAAGATGAAAATGGGTTAATAATAATTAATCCGCGAAGAAATTTCGGCGACATGGATGAATATTTGATTGATTGGTCATTAATCAATATTGAGGAATATGTCGTGCCGTATTTTTCGGGCAAGTATCAAAGAACGCTGGCGGTGGTAACTTCGCGCGGGTGTCCTTTTAACTGTCAGTTTTGCTACAATCTGGTTTTTAATAATCGTCGCTGGCG
>PFAS01000053.1:1124-3053 GCA_002778635.1 Candidatus Falkowbacteria bacterium CG10_big_fil_rev_8_21_14_0_10_43_11
GAACGGGCATTTGCCATCACTCGCGCTTTAAATTTGCCATATTGGGCTGAGTCCAGAGTGGAGTTTGTAGACGAAAAATTTGTGGCTGATTTGATAGAAACCAAGTGCCAGGAAATCATGTTTGGCTTTGAATCCGGATCAGACAGGGTTTTAAAAGAAGTGGCGCGAAAAGGCATAACAACGGAGGATACCGCGCGAGCTGTCGCCTTATTAAAAAATTCCGGGATTTTAGTTTCCGGCTCGGTTATTTTTGGCCTGCCGACCGAAACGAAAGAAGAATATAAAGTCACCATGAGATTTATCATTAAATTATTGGAAATAAATAATAATCTGGCCTTTACCTGCGGCTGGTTTCTGCCTTTTCCCGGCACTGGTCTTTACGAAACCGCTAAGACCATGGGATTTAAACCGCCGGAAAAAACAGAGGATTGGGATATATTTGACCGTTGGAAAAGCAATTATGAAATGCCTTGGATTAAATGGGACTACCGGCAAGCTGTAAGGTATTCAAGACAGGTAGTGCATCTTTTGGCGCTGGCCCATAAAAGAAATATTCCCATATTAAAAACCATATTGAAAAAAAGGGTAAAAAATTTAAATTTTTTTTGGCCTTTAGATATTTATCTATTCGCCAAATTAAGAAATATTTATATGTTCAACAGCCAGAAAAATTTTATTACCAGGTTTATTAAGCGGATAATTACTTTTTTAATAAAATAACCTATGGCTCAAGTCAGTAAAAATTATTATAACTTCATAAAATATTCATCGCTGGATAGATGGGCGAGCTATTATTATCAGTTAAACGAGATTGTCAAATTGCAGGTTGAAAATATGTTGGAAATCGGCATTGGCGAAAAAGTTTTAGGGAACTATATAAAAAATAATTCAGATATCATTTATAGAAGCTTGGATTTGGCGGCCGATTTGCGTCCGGACATAGTCGGCTCCGTGGTTGATATTCCGGTAAAAGACCAATCTTTTGATTTAGTGGCCGCTTTTGAAGTATTAGAGCATCTGCCGTTTAATGAGTTTGAAAAAGCGCTTTTGGAGATAAATAGAATTACCAAAAATTACGCTGTGATTAGTTTACCCCACTTCGGTCCGCCGATTAAATTTTTATTAAAGCTGCCTTTTATTAAGGAAATTAAAATTGCCGGTAAGATTTTTTGGCCGGTTAGGCATGCTTTCAACGGCCAGCATTATTGGGAGATTGGCAAAAAATCATATTCCTTTAGAAAAATAAAGAGCATTATCGGCAGATATTTTATAATAAAAAAACATTTTGTGCCTTTTGAGAATCAATATCATCATTTTTTTGTCTTAGAAAAAATAAATAAATGAATTTAATCTATATAGCCAATTCAAGAATTCCCACTGAAAAAGCGCATGGATTGCAGATAGTAAAAATGTGCGAGGCTTTTTCCAATTATAGCGAAGAGGTTCAGCTGATTATTCCGAAGAGAAAAAATGATATAAACGAGGATATTTTTTCTTATTATCAAACCAAAGATAATTTTAAGATAAAAAAAATAAACAGCTTTGATTTTTATCAGTATTGGGAATATTTAGGAAAGTTGAGTTTTTGGCTGCAAAGTTTTTCATTCGCGATCCGGTTGTTGTTTATGAAAGCGGATAAAAAATCAATAATTTACACCAGGGATCCGGAAATCGGCTGGCTGTTCAGTTTAAGAGGATACAAGACGGTTTATGAAGCGCACACCTGGCCGGAGAACAGAAGATGGCTTTATAAATTTTTAATCAGAAAAATTAAAAAAATAATTACCATTAGTTATGGTTTAAAGGGCGCTTTTATCAGCGCCGGCTGTCCGGAAAATAATATTTTAGTCGCTCCGGACGGCGTTGATTTGGAAGAATTTGGCATTAAAATTTCTGCCGCAGAAGCGAGAAGAAAATTAAAATTGCCAT
>PFAS01000077.1 GCA_002778635.1 Candidatus Falkowbacteria bacterium CG10_big_fil_rev_8_21_14_0_10_43_11
CAGCAGCTGATATGGCCGGAGTCGCGGGTGTTGCCGGGGTTACTGTCGGTACCGCCGGAGTCGCAGGGACTGCCGGGGTAGCGCTGCTGCTTCCGCTGCTGCTTCCGCTGCTGCTTCCGCTGCTGCTTCCTCCACTACCGGCACTGCAAACTTCTTCTTTGGGTGTAATAGTAATAGTAGTGCCAGTAGTAAAATTGCTAGGAAGCACAGTAACATCGTATTGGGAATAGCTAGTACCGCAAGTGAAAGTTCCCTCGTATACAGTTGGGTTTATAGTCATATTCTTTCTGCCGGTTGACCGGAAAGTAAATTTGTCGCCAGCTGACAAAATAAAGTCTATGGCAGTTGCACGAACTTCTATCTGGTCGATTATCGCGCCGGAAAGAATGGTGAAGTTTGTGTCAACTCCATTAACGGCAATGGTAATAGCAGTATCCTCGTTAAAAGTAAGCGCATTGGCCGTTGCTTTTACAGGCGTTACTGGAGCAATAAGCAATAAAAGTCCCACTAATATAACGATCTTTTTTTTCATAATTTTGTGAGCTTAGTTTATTTATCTTATTGCCATCCATTTCCAAGTGCGTGATGGTCCGTCAATATTTCTCGTGCTGGAAGCGTTGAAGAGCGTAATTTCAATGTAACCAGTAGTAGAAGAAGCGGAAGCCCCTTCAAATTGCAGCCAATTACTTGCCCCCTCCGTGTCTATTGGGGGCGTTACAAAAACAGTATCTCCGCTTACCACCCCGGTAGCGGCGCAACTCGTACTGACAGGGGAACTTGTTCCCATCGTAATACTTTGCGGATCAACAGCACAAGTGCCGAATAATAATTTTGAAACTGTCGTGCCGCCGCCAATAGCTAAAGCTGTAGTAGAGGCGCGGGAATTAGTCGTGTCTACCTCAAATATCGGTACGCCGGAAAGATTATTTACTCCTAATACGCTTGCGCCGTTAGCTGAAATTGTGGTGGTAGCGGAAAGAGTGGTAGCTCCCGTAACCGCCAATGTGCTGGAAAGGGTGGCACTGGAAAGAGTGGTTGCGCCCGTGACTCCCAGCGTGCCGCCGATAGAAACACTATTACCTACTGTCGTAGCCGCAATGACAATCCCCGCCGTAGCCAAAGTAGTTACTAGCGTGGCGATAGCCACCTGCAGAATTAATTTTGATTTCATAATTTTCATAAGCTTGTTAATTTGATAATTATGTAAATATTAATAATTAGGCCTAAAGGTTACTAATTTTTTACATAATAAAATTAAATTAATTTTTTTTCGACCTTTAATTTATAATTAAAATAAAAAATAGCCGACAAAAATAAAAATAAAGTCGGCTAATTTTTAGCTAATTTTATGGTTAATAAAATTCGCGTTAGGTTATTAGTTTTACGCATGGGGAGGCAAAAATAAATATTTAGTTTTCTAAAATTTTTTTCCAGTTAATTTCCAGTTAAGTTAATTAAATTATACAATAAAATAAAAATAAAAGCTATCTTGTGGATAACTTTCTTAAATTTCTAATTTCTAATTATTCTAATTTCTAATCAAGCATCAACAACCGCCAAACTCTAATGCCCAAATTGCCATTGCGTATGCGCATTGGTTATCGGTTAAAAATTGGACACTAGGTATTGTTATTTATTTAGAAATTTAGAATAATTAGGTTAATTAGAAATTTTATATTCCTCCTTCCATTCCTTCACAAACTTGCCGACCCCATATTGCCCTAATTTATTTTTTAGCCGCGCGCTTTGGTGAGCCCAAATAATTAGCGATCCCATTTCCAAACTGTAGCGCTCATCCTCTACTACATAGATAATTTCTTTGGCTTTTATCGCCCGCCGAATTGTTTTTTGTTCAACGCCAAAAAGTTTAGCGGCCTGAGTCACAGAGATCCATAACTTATTTGAGATTGGCGTCTCCTCTATGAGCATAAAAAGCAAAAAATTTACTTAAAGTCCACATTTCTCTAGACATTCGTTAAAATATAAATAATATTAAAAGTCCACATTTCTCTAGACTTTAAACTTTTCTATATTTTAATAGTCCACTATATTATAGACTTATATTGTTTTATATTTCATTTTCTCATATTTTTATACTTTTTGCAATACACTACTAATTACTAATCCCGAGTACTCGGGACGAATATACGAATATAGACTTTAATGATATTGTCTGTCATTCCCACTTTCGCTCGCCTTGCCAGAGCTTTGACGAAGCAGACAGAAGAGATGATATAAAAAGGACGGGAATGGCAATAAATTTGACTCTATTTTGGTTTTGTTGTATATTTAGATTGTTTTTTAGAGATTTTTAAGTTATAGTAGTTTAGAATAAAAAAGGCGAATATTCGCTATTTTTTGTATTACTGTAACATTTTTACTTTTTTTTCGTATAATATCGCGTAATTCATATGATTAAACAGGGAAGTTTGCAGGAAAAAATTCTAATAAGCAAACTGAACTTTAAAAATAAGGACGCGTTCTCCGCTATTTACGATTTATATTTAGACAAAATATATCGTTTTATTTATTTTAAAGTGCCGACTGTCGCTGAAGCGGAAGATTTGACTTCTCAAGTTTTTTTAAAAATTTGGCAACTGGCGATAACCGGTCGCATTAAAGTGGGCGAGTCGTTTCAATCTTTAATTTATAAAGTAGCCCGTAATTTGGTTATTGACCATTATCGCTCTTCCGCTCGCGATAAAAATACCGTGTCATTGGACGAAGCGATTAATGTCGCGCGCAATGAGACGCTGGAAAATAAAATTGACGCAAAGTTGGAACTGGAGCAGGTCGGGAAAAAATTAAGAAAATTAAAGAACGAATATCGCGAAGTAATCATCATGCATTTCGTTGACGATTTAACCATTAAAGAAATAGCCGGCATTTTGGAGAAAAAACGGGGAAATGTCAGGGTAACGCTCCATCGCGCGTTGAAAGCGTTGAAGGAAATACAATAAAGGCGCTGAAATGAACGGGATTGCTTGTGCCACCGCTAAAGCTTTTGGCGACACGCGGTCGTCGCTGACTCCTCGCAATGACAGGGAATTAATTTGCAGCATTCGCATAGTTGCAGGAAGAGTTTGGCCCGTACGAAGCGTTCGTATTAAAGGTTTATAAACCAATTAAACCCATACTACTATTTGAACATGGAAAAAGACATTATCTCCCAACTGCATAGTTTGCGGAACATCAAGCCGGATGAACATTTTCGCGCAACGCAGAAAGAAATTTTAATGAATCAGATTTCCGCCTCCGCCCAAACCGCCAAGGGCGCGGGTTTTGTTTGGTTTTATCTCAAAGAAACTTTTAAATACGAAATGTCCCTGCTGGGCCAGCCGGTGGCGGGGCTTGCCGTCATCCTATTGTTAATTTTTGGCGGCGGCGTTTTTAGCATCAGCGCCGCGAGCGAAGCGACTCCGGGCAGTTTTTTGTACACGGTAAAAATCGTCAGCGAGAAAACCAGATTCGCGTTCGCGTTGCAGCCGGAAGATAAGATGAAATTAAATTTTGAATTTGCCGAACGCCGCGCGGCCGAAATAAAAACTTTAGCCGGTAATAACGAGCACGAAAAGATCAGCCAAGCGGCCGATAATTTGAAAGAAGAAATCGCGTCCGCCCAAAAGCAATTAAAGCAAATGGAAGCAAACAGCCCGAAAACGGCGATGGCAATGGCCAAGGACATTGAAAACAAAACAACCGCTTTGCGCGCGACTTTGCGGGAAACGAAAGAAACGTTAGCGCATTCGTCCGGTTCGGCCAAAAATAAGCTTAACGAGACCATCCAAACCGTGGATGCGGTTAGTTTGAGCGCCCTTAATACTATCGTGAAATCCGCTGATAATGCCAGTGGCGCCGAAAAAGCCGAGTTAAACCGGCGGGTAGCGTCAAAATTAAAAGCGTCTAAGGAAAAAATTAATGAAGCGCGGGCGGAAGCCAAAGTGTTCAGCGCCGGTTTTGCCCGCAGTGAAACGGGTTTGCAAGTTTTTTTGGGACAGGCAGTTGAAAACAAAACTAAAGAAGCGACTAAAGTGATAACTGAAGCGGAAAAATTATTAAGCGGCAATGATTATCAGGGAGCGTTGGATAAGATTGCCGAGAGCGACAATTTATTAAATGAAGCAACGGCGGCAACGGCTGAAAAAGAGGCGTTAAGCACTTCCACGCCGGAAGTAAAAGCCGAAACTAAGCCGGAAGTTAAAGGAGTAATGGAAGAAGCGACGACAACTGGAGTTGTGCGTTAAAGTAAACATATTTTATTTTGTCATTCCCGCTTATAGCGGAAATTACGATGGGAGTTTTTTCCTCCTTGTCATTCCCGCGAAAGTGGGAATCTAAGAATAGATTTGAGATCCCCGCTTTCGCGGGGATGACAAAAAAGGCGGAAATAACAGAAAGAGAATGTATGGATAGTATTTTTATCGAAAGATTAGTACTGGAAGATACAAAAAATAATATAATTTATAACGAGCATTTGATCCGTTACGAATTAGCCAAGCGATTCGCGGCCGGTAAAAGAGTTTTGGATATCGCTTGCGGCTCCGGATACGGCGCAAAAATTTTAGCCGAGGCCGGAGCGGCGGAAATAATCGCTGCCGATATTGATAAAAAAACGCTGGAATTAGCGGCCAAAAATTATTTTCACCCTAGTATAAAATATCTAAATTGCGGAGCGGAAAAAATTGAGCTAGAGGATAAGACGATGGATTTAGCGGTATCTTTGGAAACGATTGAACATTTGCCAAACCAAGATTTGTTTTTAACCGAATTGCGGCGCGTATTAAAAGATAACGGTTTGGCTATAATTTCCACACCTAATCGGGAAGTAAGCAAAAATAAAAACCCGTTTCATATTAAAGAATTAAATAAAGAAGAATTTTTGGCAATTTTAAATAAATATTTTTCACAAGTTTATTTATGGGAACAAACTAACGGCATAGCCACGGTGATTGCGGGGCAAAATGAAACAACGGGCCAAGGTTTAATTTCTATCAGCGCGAAGCATCCGCCGGAATATTTTATCGCCTTATGTTCATCGTCAGAACTGCCGGCCGGACTGGAAAAAAATATGATCGTGAGCGTCAATCCGGCCGCTTTGGCCGTTATCCGTAATAACCCGATTTTAAAATTAGCCGATAAATTTTATCCTTATTTAGTAAAAGTATCAGGAATAGGAAGACAATTGTTTTTTACTAAAAAGTAGAAAGCAATTGTGTTCCCATTAGGAACAGGCCTTTAATAGCAAGGTCGATTCCGCGCATAGCGGGAATTAAGGCCATTTATTGAAAGTGTTTTTTTAAAAAAAACACATTAACAGAAAGGAATAATTTACGTATGAGTAAATTACGAAAAATTTTTACCGTAAGCGTCATGGCGATGACAATTTTGTCCATGAGCGTTGTCGCGGCTCCGCAGGCGCAAGCCAAAGCGAGCGCGGGCGACCTCATTAAAATGGCGGGATTGTCCTCGGTGTATTATTTGGCGGCTGACGGTAAAAGATATGTTTTCCCTAATGAGTCTACTTATTTTTCTTGGTACAGTGATTGGAGCGGCGTCGTAACCGTTTCCCAAAGCGAGCTGGAAGGCTATCCTTTGGGCAAGAACGTTACCGTCCGCCCAGGCACAAAATTAGTTAAAATCACTACCAACCCAACCGTGTACGCGGTTGAACCAAACGGCACTCTGCGTTCAATCGTGAGCGAAGATAACGCCAAAGCCCTCTGGGGCGACAATTGGGCGAAGAGAGTGATTGACGTTCCGGATGGTTTTTTCACTAACTACACTATCGGCACCACCCTCACGGCAGGAGCGTATCCAGTCGGCAGTTTAGTGAAGTTCTCCGGTTCTACCGACACTTTCTACATCGCAAGCGACGGCAAAGCGCAGAAAATGGAAACCGCGGCAATGTCCGCCAACCGCTTAAAGACTGCGGATGTCGCGACTGCGGCGTCAACCGTCGTTAAACCGACGGAAGGCGCGGCTATTACCGCGGCCGTTGCCACTTTGACTGACACCTCTTCCGGCGCGGGCGGCACCGCGGCGGTACCGACTGGTTCCGGCTTGTCAGTTACTTTAGCATCTGACACTCCAGCATCAGCGACTATCCCTTCCAGCGCTTCCAATGCCGTTTTCGGTAAGTATAATTTTACGGCATCAGCTGACGGGGCGGTTGCCATTAATAATTTAACCTTTAAGAGAACGGGCGTGGGCGCTACTACCGAATTCCAGAATTTGTATCTTTATGAAGGCACAACCCGTTTGACCACCGGTCGCTCGGTGAACGCCAGCACTAACTTAGTTATTTTTAATAACATAGGTTATACTGTCCCGGCCGGAACGACTAAAACATTAAGTTTGGTGGCCGATGTTGCCGTAAGCAAAACCGGTTCGCACGCGTTTGAAATTACCGCAGCGAGCGATGTGAGCACTTCCGCGACCGTTAGCGGCAGTTTTCCGGTAAAAGCCAATACAATGACTTTGAACGCCACCAACGTTGGCCGCGTCGTTGTTACCAAAGGATCTAATCCGTCCAAAGTTACTGCCGGCGGTACCGAGAAAGAATTAGCTTCTTTCACCTTGGCCGTTTCTTCCACTGAAGACGCGGAAATCACCGGCGTTATCTTATATCAGGCCGGTTCGGTAACCAACAGCAATATCACTAACCTGAAATTAAAACAGGGCAGTGATACGATTACGTCCGCAGCTTCCATCCCTTCAAACAGCAAATTGGTTTTGAGCTTTGACAAGCCATTTAGCATTACCAAAGGCAATTCCAAGAAATTCTATTTGTATGGCGATGTGGACGGTTCGGCTCGCGCGGATCAAACTATTATTTTCTACATGGAGGCAAATTCCGATGTGGTGTCTAAGGGTTTAACCTATGGTTATCCTTTGACAGTAGCTATCGGCGGTACTGATAGCGCTGGTGGTACCAGCGCCGGCGGCACCTTTGATGGCGCTTCCAGCGGCACTCAATATACGACAACCAGTATTGAAGCCGGTGATGTTACAGTCGCTGTTAACGGCCCGTCGGCAGGTTATGTGGCCGTAAATTCAAATGATGTCGTGTTATTGAAATTTTCCGTTACCGCCCAGTCGGCCGCGGAAATCAGAAGTTTGCACTTAGAATTGCATAATGAACTGGACAGCGCCGCGGGTGATATGGATGCTTCTGATACTACTGTAACCAGTAATTACATCACGGACATCAAAATCACCAATACGGATACAAGCGCGATTACTTGGGGAGCGGTAGATATCTCCAGTTTCTCCGACTCTAACGCTACTGATGCCATTACTGATGGTATTGGTTATACCTTCACCAATACCGTCACCTTAGATGCAAGTAAGACTTATAATTTCCAGGTTACTTGCGATTTGACTTCCAGCGTATCCGCCGGTTCCGTGATTAAAGCGGTGATTGGCGATATGAATGCGGGCAATACTTTCACCTCCACTGCCGTTAAGTCAACCGCGACCAATACTTATTTAACGAGTATTGTGCCAGCGGCTTATTCCGCGGGCAATAATATGACTATCCGTTCCAACGCTTTGGCTTTAACCAGAGCGGCGGTCGTACCGTTAGCGCAAAATGTAGTGCGCGGCGCGGCAGACGTGGAATCGGCGAGCATTATTTTTGACGCGAGCACCAGCGGCGGGGACGTAAAAGTTACCTCCCTTACCTTAACCGGCTATGTTGATGGTTATTCCGGCACTGCCGGGCTGAGTGAATACAGCACTTCAACTTTAACCGTTAAGGATTTGGTCAGCTCAATAAAAATATACGAAAGAAATTCGGACGGCACCGCGACTCAACTCTATAGCGGCAGCAAGTCATTTGACACTTCCGGCAAAGCTACTTTCAATTCCTTGAACTGGGTAATACCGAAAGAGTCGTCCAAGACTTTGTTAGTCAAGGCAACCCTTGCCAACAACTCAACTATTTTGGACATCGGCGAAGCTAATGTCGCGAGATTCGCGATTGATATTGAAACCGCGTCTACCGACGTATCCGCTGAATCAGTGGATAAAGGCGTTAGCTTAACCACGACCGGAGATTTGCCGAATGGGGCAACCGGCACGGCGGGCGCGCAGGTTACGGTACGCGAAGCCGGTACGATTACGGCGGCTGACGGCACCAAACCGGTTTCTAACTTGGTAATCGCCGGCACTAACAGCGTCGCCTTTGACCAGGTTAAATTCGTAACGAGCTACGAGCCGATGAAGATTACGAAAATGAGAGTTAAATTAAACTCTGGCGTAGTGACAAACTTATCCGCCGCGACTTTGACTTACAAAAATTCAGCCGGCGTGACTGAAACCAAAACTCAGTCATTCAGCGGCAACAACGCCGACTTCGTCGGTTTGGATATTTATGTAGGCCAGAGCTCTTATGTCTATGTTGATATCGGCGGTAATGTTAAAACCATTACCGGCGGCGCGACTCCGGGCGGAAGCACTGCTTTGATTATTGACGGCACTACCGGCTTTGAAGCAGTTGGCGCTGGCGTTAACAGCTCAACCAAATTAACGGCGATTTCTACCAACGGCGCGACTACCGGCAATACAATGGTTGTCGTGAAGTCAAAACCGACTTTCGCGACTCAGACTTTGTCCAGTACGTCCATCAGCGGCGGCGTGGAACAAACGATTTATAAGTTCACCGTTTCCGCTAACACTGGCGGTAGTGTGTCGTTGAAAAAGATTCCGTTCCAGATCAATGTCAGCGATTCTAACGCTGCGATGTATCTCTCCACAGTTAGACTGAAGAGAACCGCTATTGGCAGCGCTCCGGAAGCAACTACCATGTATGCAACCTTCATAAACGTGACTGGCGAAGGTTATGCGACCAGTTCCGACAACGGAATTTTGAACGTCGCTTATATCGATGGCGGATATATGCTGGCTGATAATTCAAACAGCCGCACCGTCGTCGCTATCTTTGACTCCAACAATTCCTATAACGGTTCAATTTCCGGCGGCGGCGACAGCAAAGGAGAAGAAATAGTGCAGGCCGGTGAAACCAGAACTTACGAAGTGGTAGCTACCATTAACGGTACTATTACTACCGGAGACTCGGTTTCAACCTATATTCCGGCGGAAATTACCACTACCTTTAATCAAGGCACACTAACCGCTGACTTCAGCAATATCAATGGCTTGTTAGAGATGGGCGGTTCAACCTCGGATGATTACTTCATGTGGTCTGATATGACTTCTAACACTGAAGCTTCCCAGAGCGGACACTCCGCCAACTACTCCAGCTCTCCGTCATCTGATTGGTACAACGGCGCTTTCTTCACCCAAGCATCCGCCGCGTCTCTTAAGTACTAAGCTGATGATTTAAGATAAGGTTGATTTGATAGGAAAGAAATCCCTCCTCGCAACACTGCGGGGAGGGATTTTGATTTTATAATTTTTTATGGTATATTTAATTAAAGCGTTTAAGCCATTAATTTAAAAATATGCTAAAAAAATTAAACCAAACAGCTCTTTATATTTTTATTTTTGTTTTTATTTTCTGTGGCGGCATTTCTTTTTCTTTCGCGGATGAAAATTTGCCTGATTTTACTATTGGCAGGTTATATCTGCCGGCTAATAATCAGTATGCCGGCGGCCCATTTAACGCGCAGGATATGCAGGTGACAATAAAAAATTTGGCCGGGCAGGTCGCCAATAATGTGAAATTGGATTTTTTAATCAGCAACAGTAATAACGAGACAGTTTGCCAAGGACAAGGGAAAACCATCGGTTTATTTAACGCGTGGAGTGAAAAAGAATTTACCTTGGATCGGAACGAATTTATCAACTGTCCGGATTTAACGGCAGGTGATTATAGATTAAAAGCAATGGCGGATTATGGAGATAAAATAAAAGAAACAAACGAAGACAATAATTTTAA
>PFAS01000022.1:0-9283 GCA_002778635.1 Candidatus Falkowbacteria bacterium CG10_big_fil_rev_8_21_14_0_10_43_11
GCGATTGACAAAATAATAATCTGCCAGTTGTCTGTAACCAATTTTTTAAAACTCACGGACATAAATATTATAATTTGTATATTCGTCCCGAGTACTCGGGATTCGTAATTCGTAGGAGAGGGACTTGTATGAGATCATTAGCGTTGTTTAGGCGTAACCCAAAAACCCAGCCGCCACTTCCCCCCTAACGCCAGCCGCGTTTGCGATTCCAGCGCGGGAATAGAGCCGAAAACTATAATAATAACCGGTAAAAAAATCCATTGGATTATTGTTTGAATTATTTTGCCGAAACCGTATTTTGACGGCCGTTTAGGTAAAAGCAACGTGGAAATAATGGCGGATAGCACAAGTCCAAACATCGCTAAAGTTATCAATACCCTCGTAATAAAAGGCAGGTTGCCTGATAGTACTGTGGCATTAAATTTCGGGCCGCCAATAATTAACGGCAACCAGCCGATGACTGCGATTATTAAGGCATTAGTAGCCCAGGAATGAAAGCCGTAAAACTGAACAAAAATTCTGCCGAATGCGTTTTTTTTTGGCATCTCTTTCCATTTTTTTATTACATTAAAAACCAAATAAGGAATATTTTCCACTCCCCAGCCCCAGCGGCGCTGTTGTTTATATAAATTTATAATTGTCTGCCAATTACTTTTATCCATGCAGATATCCATTGAGACTGGAAAGTACAATGGCTCCACCCGATAATTGCCGTTGTAATGGCAATAACAATGCCAAAAAATGCGCGAATCCTCCGAAACCATATTAGTAGACCAAAAACCAATATCAACTAACGCTTTCCAGGTCATTGAATGTGAAGAGTAGGTTGCTAATTTCTCCTGCCTTATCTGTTGCATCATTTGCCAAAAAGTATTGCTCGTAGCGGATAAACTGGCAAAAAATGGCGCTTCCCATAAATTATTATGGTACATGGGGATTGGCTGGTAACTCGCGCGCTGGGGATTTGGAACCGTCAAAAAGGCGTGCGTTAAGCGGTAAAAATAGCCGCTGAAAACAACGGTATCTATGTCAAAGACGCTGATAATAATTTTATCGTAATCCAAATTTTCCTTATCTATAATTTCGGCTTTGGCCAAGCGAGCGGCCCAGGACTGGTTTGCACCCTTGCCTTTCAATTCTCCGGTTATTCCGTCCGGATGTACGGTAAATAAAAAACGGCCAAATTTAGTTTGATATTGTTCGGCAATTTTTTCGCATCTTTCCGTTTGTTTTTGGCCGGCTCTCGCTTCTGCCGTTAAAACGACGATAAATTTATCCAAAGGATATTGGTCGTTAATTATCGAATTTAAGCAAGTTTCAATTATTTCGTTATTTTCATTATAAACGGGCAGAATGACCAAATGGATAATATCCTGCCAGCCGGGCAAACTTTGACAGCGCTCCCGCCAGTTAATTCTAATGTTTTTTTTTAACTCGCGGTAAGCGGCGATTAAATGCAGGCTTAAAAAAAATACCAACAGCAGCCAATAAACGTCAAAAATAATAATAAAATAAGCCACCCAGACCGGTTTCAAATAAGAAAAAATTATTAAAACCAACAGCGTCCCGAGCGACAAAATCGCCGGCAATATCTCTAACGCCCTATATAAAAAACGATCTCTGTTTTGGAGATCAGACGCCTGCGCTACTTTTAAATAATTAACGGCCATAAACAAAATTGTTACATATTGCCTGACTAAAGCGCATCTGACTCTCCTCCTTTGCCTTCGGCATTCCCCCTTATAAAGGGGGAAATTTAAAGAGGGAGAATAAATATCGCACGTTTCAACGGACGGAGGGGTTAGCAATTTAGCTTATATTCTAACCACCTTTCCCGCCTCTAATTTTTTAGCCGCGGCGCCGTTGTCTTTGTTCTGATTATAGCTTTGATCGCGCCTTATTTTATTATCATTACTATGCTCGGGTGTCAAATTACGTTCGGTTAATTTATGTTCCGTAATCTTGCGGCCGTGGAAATCAACTGCTCCCTTTTTTAACGCTTCCGTCAAGCTGATTGCTTCCGGAACCGGCTCCGTTATTTCCGCTTGCTCCGCTTCTTTAACCGGCGGTTTGTCAAAAAAATTATGATCGCGCGCTCTTGCCGCCGACGGTTCGTAACTGCGAAGCGGTGGTCGGCGTTCGGGAAAGCGCGGCGCGGGCGGGCGGCGATCAAAAGAATAATAATCGCGATTGTTTGCGCGCGAATTTTCTTCATCCGTTCTTTTCGGCGCGCCCGATTTATCTTGGGCGTCCGGCTCGTCAAGCATTCCGTGCCAGCGCATGATTTTATCTTCCACTATTTCCCGATTTGAAGCATACCGCTCGCGTGAAACGCGAACAACCTTTTCCGTATTGTCCGTTTCTTCTTCTTTAGTTTTGGGCGGCAAACCGGTCGCGGAAAAAGGCTGGGAGGAAACGCCGTCAATCATCAATTTAATGTAAAAATTATATTTCGGCAGGTTGACCAGATCCTCTTCCAAATAATAGGGATCAAATTCTTTCACCAACTCTTCCGCGTCCGCCGCGCCGACGCGAAATACGATTAAAGTCCCCACGTTGCCTTGCACCGCCGGCCAAACTTTTTCGCCCAATTGCTCAATGTACTGATGCGCCATGATTAAATTTAAGCGATATTTGCGCGCTTCCGACAAAATATTACAAAAACTGTCAGTCGCAAAATTTTGAAACTCGTCAACGTATAAATAAAAATCTCGCCGCTTTTCTTCTTCCGTATCCACGCGGCTCATGGCCGCAAGCTGCATTTTGGTAATCATCATCGCGCCAAGCAATGCCGAATTATCTTCACCGATATGGCCTTTGGATAAATTTAAAAGCAATATCTTTCCCTCATCCATAATCTCCCGCAAATTAATGCTTGATTTGACTTGGCCGATAATGTTTCTGGTCAAAGAGCTGGAGAGAAACTGACCGACTTTATTTTGGATTGGAGACACCGCTTCGGACGCGAATTTATCCGCGTAGCCGGAAAACTCATTCACCCAAAAAGCTTTGACTACCGGATCTTGAATTTTTTCAATCACTTTCTTGCGGTAAATTTTGTCGGACAGCATGCGCGTTACCCCCATCAGCGTTGAGCCCGGATAATCCAAAATGGCCAGAATCGCGTTGCGCAAAATATATTCCAAGCGCGGCCCCCAAGAGTCCGCCCAAAGTTTTTGAAAAATTCCAATTAAGCCGGAGGCGACCAAATGCCGATAGCGCGGGTCCACTTGCTCCACCACGTTAAAAGCTATCGGATATTCAATGTCGGACGGATTAAAATAAATCACGTCGTTAATGCGCTCCGCGGGAATGTAACGCGCCACTTTTTCCACCAAATCGCCGTGCGGATCAACTACCGCCACGCCCCGGCCCGCCCAAATGTCGTTAATTATCATGTTTTCCTGCAAGACGGATTTGCCCATGCCGGTTTTTCCGATAATATACATGTGCCGGCGCCGGTCATCGATTTTAATGCCAAAACGCTGCCGCCGGTTGCGGAAGTTTGTTTCGGCAAAAAGTGTTATTTCGTTATTGTTCATACAAAAAAATTTGTATTGACTTTATGGACTTTCAACTTTATGGACTAAATTATCCCACTGGCAAGTTAGCCGGCGGCTCGCTTTTTTTCATATCCGCGCGCGGAGCGCTTTTAACCGGAGAAAATATGGCTTCCTTTTCTTCACTCGCATTTATTAATTCCGCCGGCAAATTAATCTCGCTTCCCAAATCGCTTACCGCGCCCTCTATCGGCAAATAACTTGGCGCTTCGGACTTGCGGCTCGTTACTTTTTGCAGCATCGGCGCTTGCACCGCTTCCTCTATCGGGAAGTGCCAAAGCGTGGCCAATTCTTCTATGTTTAAAATATACGATTTTCTGCCCTCCCAATTATCTCTGGATTTATAAGCGGACATTAAGCGCTTCTTTCTGGCGTTTACTCTGCTTTCTTTCCAAAGATAATGGGTGCTCGTGGCGGTTATGTCCATATCCGGCTTAAGTCCGTTTAAATCGGAAAAATTATATTGCTTCATTACGCCCACGAAAGAACCGAATCTGGCTTTATCAAATACTTCTTTTTCCGCGATGTATATGAACCGTATTTTCACGTCAAAGCCGACTTTAGAAATTTTCTGCTGAATGGCTTCAATTTGTTTTTTCTGCACCGGCCGCAAATTAAGCATGCTGATTTCTTTTTCTTCTTCTTTTTTGTTCTCAATGTCGCCCCACAACGGCACGATAAATTCGCTAAAAACCGTCAAAATATTTAAAAAGCCGTTGGTCAATTTGTCAAAAATGTTTTCTTTATTTTTTTTCTTTTCTCCGATAACTTTAGAAATTTCATCGTAACCTTCTTGCTCCCAATCAAACCCTCTGGGGGTTACCACGATTTGATACCAGCATTGTTCGCCCTTACGCAAATTACCGAATAATTCAAGCAAAGCCGAGTTTGGATCAATAAATTCGCCGGAAAATTGGTGTTCAAAATCCAGATAAGTGCGAAGGGGGTAAACGCTCGGTCTTTGCAGTATCCATTCGGCGCCGTGGATGTTGTAAATTTCATCAGGAAATTTGGCGGGGTAACCCTCAACATAATCGTTTACTTCCGTAATTTCCGCTCCCGGGTACTGGGCATAAATCATCGTCTCAACCAAGTCGCGATACTTTGGCATTGTCCGGATCAGATATTGCGTATAACCCTCGATGCTTACTATCTCCAAACTAAAGCGGTCTTGGAGTTTGCCGTTCCAATATTTTTCAATTAAATTGATGCTGGCGTGCGCTCCGGCCAAATGGGCGAACATATGCTCTACCGCGCGCGGCGTCTGCTCGTTTTCTTGTGGCACGTCAATTGCTAACAAAATAAATTCGCGCTTGCGGGCGTAATCAACTTGGATGTAATAAACCCAAGTCTCCTTAAAAACCCACAATAAAAAAATGGCTATCGGCACCCAGCCGACATATAAAAAAATTCTTGCCAAGAGTATGTCCGGCGGCAAAGCTAAAACGGCCATTACTTTGTCCAAATTTATTACCACATCCATATTTTTATTTTACCACATTTTACTGAAACTTGGCAACAAAAAAAGCCGCCCCGCGATATGACGGGACGGCTTTATGCTATTTTTTTAATTTTAAACTAAACGATAATTGCCGTTTTCCTTTATAAACCGACTTTTATCTATTAAAGTTAAATTAATTGTCGCTTTTTTTACCAGCCGTTTTTGCAATACCTTTTCCATAATTTCTTCTTTTAACAAAGGCCGACCGGCTTCTTTCAGCACCTGCGCCACGACATCGCCGACCGTGCCGGTTTCGTAACCCCATTCTTTTAGGGCGTAAATGCCCCGGCCGATCAAAATATATTTATCGTCCAAAATCAATTCGTTATGCACCGTTGCCGGATTAGCTTTTTTACGATCAAAATTAAGCTCATTGATTTTATCCGCTATTTCGCGAAAATGCATCGGCTTGCTTTGATTTTTTATCACCAAATAAATTTTATGATTGATTGTTTTGGGCGTTATTTCCGGCCAGTTTTTTATGCCCCAATGCCCAAATTTATTTTGGTGCAAATGCTTGCTCGCCCGCAACAGCGAATAAAGCGCTTTATGTTCGTTCACGATTTCGGAATTTTCCTCAAAATACTGGCTTTTAATAATGTTAGAAATGTCAAAATTATTGCTTGCCTGCAGGCGATCTTCGTATTTTCCGTAAACTTCGCTTTCTTTGATTAACTTAATTATTTCTTCGGTGCGCAAAACCGTTTTTAATTCTTCCAGCTTATTAATTAAATATTCAAGCGTTTCTTGCAAATGATCAACGGCCGCAAATTTTAATTTCCACAAATCGTTGTAATGCCCGTTTTCTTTGACGTAATCAAATTCATCCGCCAATAATTTTGCCAGAATAAAAGAATAGTGGTTTTTTAAAACTTCCCGGCTGGCTTTTTGGTTGCTGTTGGCGAGCAGAGACAAGTAGCTTAAGTTATCAATCAAATACTGGTGTTCCATGATGCCGCCGTGCTCTTCCAGCAGACTGTTGATGACGTGGCGCAAATTAGCCACGTATTTGTCAAATTCTTCGTGCTTTTTTATTTTGTTGACGGCGCTGTTTTCAATCTGGCGAATCCGTTCGCGGGTTAAATTATAAGAATTGCCGATAGCTTCCAGCGTTATCTTTTTTTCATTGCTCAAACCGAAACGAGATTGGATTACTTCGCGCTCTTTGTCGCGCAAAATACTAAACAAGTTATCCAAAATAACCTGGCTGTCCAAAATAGACGCCTCTTCTTTTACTTCATTATCTAAAATTGTGTCTAAGATTGACTTATTGTCCATATTGTCCATAAAAAAATATTTGTCAATCAAGCATTAGTTGACTTCTAGATTTTATTTATAGCGTTATAATATCACATTTTTAAACATAAGTCAAATGATTTTAACAAATACATTATATTTTAGCTAATATTAGTAGATTTTTATTTAAATTAAAATTAAACTATAAAAAATAAGCATTTTAAAGTCGTCAGAATTTGACAAACGTAAAATCCCGCTTTATACTACAATTAGCACTCTAACAGTAAGACTGCTAACCAAAATCTACTTTTTAACTTTATAAACTTTCTAACTTTTAACTTGTTTTATGTTCAACAAACTTACCGTTAAATCCCAAGAAGCGCTGATTGTGGCGCAAAATATTGCCATGGAAAACGGCCAGCAGCAAATTTCCGCCGTGCATCTGCTCTATTCCCTGATAATACAGCCGGAAAGTTTGGTCAAAACAATTTTAGATAAATTAAACATCGGCGAGGATAAAATAAAACAGGAAATCATTGCCGAAATAGAAAAGCTTCCCAAAACGCCGATTGAATCAATGGTGGGCACTATTCAGGGCACGCAGGAAGTCGCTTTAATTATGAATGAAGCAAAAAAAGAGGCGGACAAGATGAAAGACGAATTTATCTCTACCGAACATTTATTTTTGGCGATATTAATAGTAAAATCTTCGGCCCAGGAAGCGTTAAAAAAATTGGCGGTTAATTACGACGAGGTTTTAAAAATACTGGCGCAAGTGCGCGGCACGACGCGCATTACCGACCCGGAGCCGGAGGCAAAATTTCAGGCGCTGGAAAAATATGCGCTTAATTTAACCAAACAGGCGCGCGAGCAAAAGCTTGACCCGGTCATTGGCCGCAACGATGAAATCCGCCGCATTATGCAGGTATTGTCGCGCCGCACCAAAAATAATCCGGTTCTTATCGGCGAGGCCGGCACGGGCAAAACAGCCATCATTGAGGGTTTGGCGCAAAGAATCGTCGCGGGCGACGTGCCGGAAACTTTAAAAAATAAAGAATTAATCAGCTTGGACCTGGGCTCGCTTCTGGCCGGCGCCAAATTTCGCGGCGAGTTTGAAGAGCGGCTCAAAGCGGTTTTAAAAGAAATCAAAGCGCAGGCGGGAAAAATAATTTTATTCATTGACGAATTGCATACCCTCGTCGGCGCGGGCGCAACCGAAGGCGCGCTGGACGCGTCCAACATGCTCAAACCGGCGCTTGCGCGCGGCGAACTGCACGCCATTGGCGCCACCACCACCAAAGAATACCAGCGTTATATTGAGCGGGACGCGGCGCTGGAACGCCGGTTCCAGCCCGTTTACGTCAACGAGCCGTCGCTTGAGGACACCATTGCCATTTTGCGAGGCATTAAGGAAAAATATGAGGTATTCCACGGCGTGCGCATTACGGATAAAGCTATCATTGCCGCGGCCGAATTATCGCAGCGCTACATTACCGAACGCTTTTTGCCGGATAAAGGAGTGGATTTAATTGATGAAGCGACGAGCGCCCTGCGCATGGAAATTGATTCCATGCCAGAAGATTTGGATAAATTAAAACGCGAAATTACCAGACTGGAAATTGAACGCGCCGGCATTGAAAAGGAAAATAATCCCGAGCGCTCGGGACTGATTGACGAAGATACCAAGAAAAAAAATTCCGTTACTATCCGCAAAATATCAAAAAAACTATCCGAACTGAAAGAGGAGGAAAAACAACTGGAAATGCACTGGAAAAACGAAAAGGACATAATCGCCGCCATTCGCGCGGACAAGAAAAAAATAGACGAATTAAAACAGGAAGCCGAGCGCCTGCAAAATATCGGCGAACTGAACAAAGTGGCGGAAATCCGTTATTCCGAAATTCCTAAGTTGCAAAAAAATATTGACGGCAATGAACAGCGGCTCGCGCAAATCCAGCGCGCGGGACAAGCGATTCTAAAAGAAGAAATCGGCGAAGAAGACATCGCGGCGGTCGTTTCGCGCTGGACCGGCATTCCGGTTTCTAAAATGCTGCAAAACGAATCGGAAAAACTGGCGCACATTGAAAAAGAATTAACCAAACGCGTCTTGGGACAAACCGAAGCGATAAAATCCGTCGCTAACGCTATTCGGCGTTCGCGCGCGGGTATTAACGAAATTGGCCGACCAATCGGCTCTTTCCTCTTTGTCGGTCCGACTGGAGTGGGCAAAACTGAACTTGCGAAAACGCTCGCGAGCTACATGTTTAATGACGAAAACGCGATGATAAGAGTTGACATGTCGGAATTTATGGAACGGCATTCGGTGTCCAAAATCATCGGCTCGCCTCCGGGTTATGTTGGTTACGACGAAGGCGGGCAATTGACCGAAAAAATACGCCGCCGGCCGTACAGTGTCATTTTGTTTGATGAGGTGGAAAAAGCGCATCCGGAAGTATTTAACATTTTACTGCAGATGCTGGATGACGGCCGCCTGACTGATTCCAAAGGCCGCGTCGTCAATTTCAAAAACACCATCATCATTATGACGTCAAATCTGGGAAATCAGGTGATACAGGAATATTCCATTGGTTTTGCCGACCATGAAAATAAAGCGAAAGCGGACGCCGACCGAAACAAAGAACTGCGCGATAAAATCATGGGCATTTTGAAAGACCATTTTAAACTGGAATTTTTAAACCGCATTGATGAAATAATTTTGTTCCACGCGCTAACGGAAGAGGTGCTGGCGCAAATCGTGGAACTGGAATTAACCAAAGTCCAAAATCGTTTGGCGGCTAAAAATATCAAGATTCTATTCAAAGAAAGCATTAAAAAAATGCTCGCCAAAGAGGGCTATGACCCGACTTTCGGCGCGCGGCCGCTAAAGCGCGTCATTCAAAATAAAATTTTGGACGAGCTCGCGCTGGAAATTATTGAAGGTAAAATCAAAGACAACGACAAAGTGGAAATTATTTTAACGCCGCAG
>PFAS01000022.1:9296-9646 GCA_002778635.1 Candidatus Falkowbacteria bacterium CG10_big_fil_rev_8_21_14_0_10_43_11
TAACAAAATTATTTAAAACTGCCGACCATCTGGCGTAAAACGATGGGCAATTTGAGAAAATTGCAGTCAGCTTGAGATAAGCAGACTTAAAAATCAAACTCTATGAGATGTAGAGCGTCATCAGGAGAGATCTAATGGCTATAATTACAAAAACAACCGGTGTAATAGTGCAGAATGGCAAAACATATGGTCAGGGATATATAATATATACGCCTGATAAAAAGGAAGATGAGCCAAGTATTATGAAAAACGGCTCGCCGTTTAAACCAATAAAGAAAGACTGGGATTGGATAAATACTGGGGCAGAATATAGAGAAGACTATTGGAAAATTGGAGGATATTGGAAAATT
>PFAS01000022.1:9664-10157 GCA_002778635.1 Candidatus Falkowbacteria bacterium CG10_big_fil_rev_8_21_14_0_10_43_11
TTCGAAACTAAAGGCAAAAAAATTGCAATCGAAGCTTTGATGCCACAAGTGATGAGGAGTGGAAAAATATTATCACATCATAGTAATGGATATCCTGAGAGTATAGGTATAACAGAAGCCCAACTAGCTAACTTACTTGAAGGTAAAAAAACATTCCAACAAGTTTGTACTGCCTGTGCAGGACAAAATTTTAGTGGTATTAGTTGTGTCATATTACAGTATTTTTTTTCCTCAATTTGGTTTCTTATGGTTTTAGGAATTATAGTATATGTCCTTCTCTGGGCGTTTAACATACTTAATTAGGTGTCTAACATACTTAACATAGTGCTCTTCGTGATTTTTGAACATCTAATTATCAGGTACCTAACTTTTCATTGCCGCAGTTTCTCTTACGAGAGAGACTGCGGCTTTTTTTATTTTACAAAAAATATCTCCTATGATAAAGTCAGAGGAGCGTAAAATTAACGAGCGAAATTATGAAAATAGTCGTCAC
>PFAS01000061.1:0-274 GCA_002778635.1 Candidatus Falkowbacteria bacterium CG10_big_fil_rev_8_21_14_0_10_43_11
GCGCCGGTGTAATGCTCTGGCTGCTGCGCAATTCCGTTACGGTTTCTTTTTTAATAGTTCCTTTGACCACCGAATAGGCCATTGATATTTCCGGAGGCAGCGGGGTTATCTTGTTGACATAGCGCTGTGTCCACCCGGAATTAATAGAAAATATATCAGGTCCCCGGTCATCGGCGAATCCCTCCAGCAGTGCCTTCTCGTATTCTTCATAGCGCAATTTTTTGTATTTGATGGTGATATTAGGATGAATGCTCCGATAGGCGGCGATAATATC
>PFAS01000061.1:305-1928 GCA_002778635.1 Candidatus Falkowbacteria bacterium CG10_big_fil_rev_8_21_14_0_10_43_11
CAATAGTTCAATGTTATGGGCTCGCTTTTCTGCGCCTCTTCCTCACTGATATTATCCTTGCACCCTAGCGCCGAGGTCAGTAGAAAAATAAAGATAAAAGATATAATGGTAAATTTTGTTTTATAACCGCTAAACATATTTTATTTTTTATAAAAAATTAAAGAGTTTTAAAATTTGATATTTAGAATTAATTTGTAATTTTTAATTCGTCATTGATTATATTATACCAAATTCCGAGAATAAAAAAAGAGGTTAAATATTATTTATTACATATTACTCAACTTACTCGACCGTCGGCCGATACTGCAAGGCTTCGGCAATATGCGGCGTCTGGATATCCGGCTCTTCGGCTAAATCCGCAATCGTACGGGCAATCTTTAAAATGCGGTAATAGGCCCGGGCTGATAAATGCAGCCTGTCTACGGCGCTGCGCAACAAGACGCCTGATTCATTATTAAGCGGACAAAATTCTTTTACCTGTTCTGAAGACATTTCTGAATTGGTAATAATATTTGATTTTAAAAATCTTTGCTGCTGGGTTTGGCGGGCCTTCTCAATCCGCTTTCGAATTGTGGCTGAACTTTCCGCCGTGCTCTCGGCGGTTAATTTGTCAAAATTCATTCGCGGCACCTCCAGGTGCAAGTCTATCCGATCCAAAATCGGTCCGGATATTTTTTTTTGATAATTTATAATCTGGTACTGGCTGCAAGTGCATTGCCTTTCAGGGTCAGTCTTGTAGCCGCAGGGACAGGGATTCATAGCCGCGACCAAAATAAACTTAGCCGGAAATTGCAGAGAACCAGCCGCACGGGAAATATGAATAATGCCATCTTCTAATGGCTGGCGCATGTATTCTAAAATTACCCGCGGAAACTCCGCGAACTCGTCCAAAAACAAAACTCCTCGATGAGCCAGAGAAATTTCTCCAGGACGCGGCCAGGTGCCGCCGCCGACCAGAGCCGCTCCGCTGGCAGTATGGTGCGGCGCCCGAAAAGGCCGCCGTTTTACTAGCGCGTCAGTATTAGCCAACAGGCCAGCCACGCTATAAACCTTGGTAATTTCTAGAGCCTCGGCTAAGGTTAATTTTGGCAGAATAGACGGCATAGTTCTGGCTAGCAGGGTTTTGCCCGATCCAGGCGGTCCGGACATAAGCAGATTATGCCCGCCGGAAGCGGCGATTTCCAGCGCCCGCTTAGCCTGTTCCTGCCCGCGCACATGGGCCATGTCGTTGGTTGTTTCACTATCAATAAAAGTTAGCTCCGCGCTGGGCAGCGGAATTATCGCATCTTTGCCCTCTAAATGATCAAGCAGCTGCCGCAAATTTTTCACCGGAAAAACTTCCAATTTATCAACTAACTTGGCTTCATTGGCGTTGGCTTCCGGCACATACAGAGTCTTTATTCCCGCCTGTTGGGCGCTGAGCGCGATCGGCAGAACGCCGCTGACCGGTCGCAGCTGTCCGTCTAAAGCCAATTCGCCAATAAACAACTCTTGTCCTGTCGGCTGAAAATCAATGCTGCCGCTGACCGTCAACACGCTAATCGCTATTGGCAAATCATAGCTGGGTCCTTGCTTTTTTAAGTCAGCCGGCGCCAAATTAACCGCTACTTTTTTGCGCGGAAA
>PFAS01000061.1:2025-9228 GCA_002778635.1 Candidatus Falkowbacteria bacterium CG10_big_fil_rev_8_21_14_0_10_43_11
CCAGGCACTATTTCCGCCTCCACTTCCACTAAAGCCCCGTCCAAACCGACTACGGCCGCGGATAAAATTTTTGAAGCCATAAAGTTAGTCAAAAGTCTATAAAGTCCTTAAAGTCAAAAGTCATTAACGCAAAGTTTTTATAAAACCAGATAGCATTTTAGAAATTTCTACTGTTAAATTATACAAGTTATTCAAGTCATTTCTACTGACATAGCCTAACTCAAAAGCGACATAAAGCATTGACCTGACTTCCGCGCACGAACCTTTGGCAATAAATAAAAAATTACTTAATTCTTTATCCCCCCTTCTTTCAAATCCTTCGGCAATATTATTCATAATTGATAATGCCGCTCGCTGCATTTGATCTTTAAAGCCAAAATCTCTACTGTTCAAAAACAATCCGTAAACATAAATCGTCAGCTGTTTTGCTTTCTGCCACGCTAAGATATCTTCAAATTTTTCTATTGTCATATATAATATTAATTCCTTCGACTTTATGGACTTTTGACTTTACGGACTTTATAGACTATCTCAAGGTATATCCTCCGTCCACGATAATAGTCTGGCCGGTAATGTAATCGGCTTGGTCGGACGCTAAAAAAACGACCGCGCTCGCGATATCCTGCGGCAAGCCCATCCTGCCCCAAGGAATCGCGGCGATGGTTTGCCGTTTTGTTTTTTCGTCAGCCGCCGCTCCCGGCGTATCAATTGCTCCGGGCGCGACCGCGTTGATATTAATTTTTTTCGGCGCGAGTTCCAGCGCCATCGTCCGGATCATGGCGTTAATGCCGCCTTTGGAAGCGCAGTAGTGAACAAGGCCTTCAAAGCCGACGAACGAGGCAATGGAAGAAATACTGACGATTTTACCGCCCGCCGGCATTATTTTCGCCGCCGCCTGCGAACATAAAAAAACGCTCTTCAAATTTATGTTTAAAACTTTATCCCACTCCGCTTCGCTCATTTCCAAAAACGGCTTAAACGGATAAATGCCGGCGTTGTTTACTAAAATATCCAACCCGCCGAATTTTTCTTTTGTTTGCCGAATTAAATTATTCGCCTGTTCGGCATTGGAAACATCGCAGGCGATAAACGCCGCATTTTTCGCCGGTAAATTTTCCGGCTCGGCCAAATCGGAATAAACGACTTTGGCTCCTTGCTTTATAAATTCATCGGCAATGCCCCGGCCGATGCCGCGCGCGGCGCCGGTAACGATGGCTACTTTGTTGTTTAGAGTCATAATTTTAATATTTAATTATAAATTAGTGCCGACGGTGGGATTTGAACCCACATGGATTGCTCCGCTAGGTCCTAAACCTAGTGCGTCTGCCAGTTTCGCCACGTCGGCTGTGCAAACTATTGACATTAATCTATTATAATATATACTACTTCAGCACCAAAATACAAGGAGGTATTGGCATGATCCGCAATGAGGCAATAAAAATTTTAAACCGAAATTTAGAGGATTGGGGCGCCGAGCGCGATTCATACCCGGCGACGGCAGAAGAAATGGAAATTCTCATTCAAGGAGGGGCGACAATCGTTCATTTAAATAAAAACAACGGGGACGGAACATTCTCCAGTAAAGTTCTTTTTGGCGAAAAATATTTTATATCTTCCGCCGCAGAATACAAATTATAATCACAATTAATTGTAATTATTCAAACCAAGGCCATAGGCTTTGGTTTTTTTATCCTTTTTTTTCTTCCAGCCCGGCCATGAATGTCCGCATGGGACTGCCGGTAATCAACTCAAAAGCAAAGTCAGCCAAACGATCGGCATCATAATTATTAAGATGCGACCGCTCTTGGCCCATTATCATCAAGCCAAGCTCATTATGAAACTGGCGGCGATTTTTTTCCGAGCTGGCATCGTCGGCAATTACGTAAGGAATATATTTTTTACAGGCATTAATTAACCTCTCTTCCGCAATGCTGCCCGGCTTTGGCGGTTGAGTATTAAAACCGCGCTTTTTATAAAGCGCGGCGACAGCGCCAGATTTTACCTTTACATCTTTAAAGCTGGGATATTGTTTGGGTTTGCTTAAGAAAGTTTGTTCAATTATCATATTATTTACTTAAAAAATAATTAACTCTAACTCTTTCACCATACCGAAATTTCCCCAAAAAATCAAATTATGTTATTATGCTTTTATACTTAATAATTTATAAATTCAAGGAGGACTTATGCCAACGGCCAAAAAAACAACCGCTAGCGGTAAAAAAACGCAAACTAAATTTGAAGCGGGCGACGTTGAAGACAACAAAATCATCGCGTCGCTTTCTTACATCTTTATCCTCTGCCTCGCGCCGCTGATGTTAAAAAGAAAAAGCGAATTCGCGCAATTCCACGCGCGGCAGGGTTTAACCATTGCGGTTGCCTGGTTTGTTTTTTGGGTTATCGGCATTATTCCCGTTTTGGGCTGGCTGATTTCTTTTTTGGGCAATTTGGCGCTGCTCGTCATCAGCATCATGGGCGTGATTAAAACTTTGGACGGCCAGACATGGAAAATACCCTACATCTATGAATGGAGCAAAAAGTGGAACCTTTAAATTTTAGATTTAAGATTGCAGATTTTAGATTTTAATTCCCGCCTTAGCGGGATTAATTCTAAAATCATAAATCTAAAATCATAAATTATTTATTATGCAAAAACCTTTTGTCATCTTTTTTAAAGACTTAAATATCAAAGACGTTCCCGTCGTCGGCGGCAAAAACGCGTCGCTGGGAGAAATGTACGGAAAACTTTCCGGCCAAGGCATTAGGGTGCCAAACGGCTTTGCCACTACCGCGGACGCTTATTTTTATTTTTTGGAGCAAGCCGGCATCAAAGAAGAAATAAAAAAAATCTTAAACGGCCTTAATACCCACAATATGCTTGATTTGGCCAAACGCGGACAAGCCGTGCGGAATACGATTTTACGCGCCGAACTGCCGGCAGGATTAAAAAAAGAAATCATTTCCGCTTACCAAAAGTTATGTAAAGAATACAAAAACAAGGAACTGGACGTGGCGGTGCGCTCGTCCGCGACCGCCGAAGATTTGCCGGATGCGTCTTTTGCCGGACAGCAGGAAACTTTTTTAAATATCCGCGGCGAAGTTGATCTGCTAATCGCGGTCAAAAAATGCGTCGCTTCCCTTTTTACCAACCGCGCCATCTCGTACCGCGTGGACAAAAATTTTGACCATTTTAAAATCGCGCTTTCGGTCGGGGTGCAAAAAATGATCCGCTCCGATTTGGGCTCGTCCGGCGTGATGTTCACGATCGACACCGAATCCGGTTTTAAAGACGCCGTCTTGATAAATTCCATTTACGGTTTGGGCGAAAATATCGTGCAGGGAAAAGTAAGCCCGGACGAATTTTATTATTTTAAGCCGACCGGCGCGCTGATTTCCAAAACCATCGGCAGAAAAGACGTTAAAATGATTTATAACCGCGACCGCAAACATCCGACCAAAGACATCAAAGTCTCACCCGCCGACCAAAACCGCCAATCAATTACGGATATTGAGGCGAAACAGCTGGCCGTTTGGGGCATGGCGATTGAAAAGCATTACGGCAAACCGATGGATATTGAATGGGCGAAAGACGGGCAAGACGGTAAACTTTACGTCATTCAGGCGCGGCCGGAAACGGTGCAGAGCCAGCGCGATTATAACGTCATTGAAGAATATGTTTTGCCTAAAAAAGGAAAATTGCTCGCGCGCGGCAAATCAGTCGGCAATCGCATCGGCGCCGGCGTTGCCAACGTAATTTTGGACGTAAAAGACATTTCCCAGTTCAAGCCGGGCGAAGTGTTGGTAACCGACATGACCGATCCGGACTGGGAGCCGATCATGAAAATCGCCTCCGCCATCGTTACCGATCGCGGCGGCCGCACTTGCCACGCGGCGATCGTTTCGCGCGAACTCGGCATTCCCTGCGTGGTGGGAACGAATGCCGTTACCAAAGCCGTTAAAGACGGCGAACCGATAACAGTCAGCTGTGCCGAGGGCGAAGACGGATTCGTCTACGAAGGCGCGCTGAAATTCAGCGTCAAAAAAACAAACATAAAAGATTTAGGGCGGCCGAAAACAAAAATCATGATGAACATCGGCGCGCCGGACATCGCTTTTGCCTCTTCTTTTATTCCCAACGACGGCGTGGGGCTCGCGCGCGAGGAATTTATCGTCGCGAACCGTATTAAAATCCATCCGGCCGTATTGTTAAATTACGAAAAATTAAAAAATACCGATAAGCTCACCGCTAAAGAAAAAAAACAAATTGAAGAAATCACGGCCGGCTACGCGGACAAAAAACAATTTTACATTGACAAACTGTCGCAGGGCATCGCGATGATCGCCGCGGCTTTTTACCCCAAAGACGCCATCGTGCGCCTGTCAGACTTTAAAACCGACGAGTACCGGACGCTTTTGGGCGGCAATATTTATGAGCCCAAAGAAGACAACCCGCTAGTCGGCTGGCGGGGCGCGTCGCGCTATTACCATCCGGAATTTATTGAAGTGTTTAAAATGGAATGTGAAGCTTTGCGGCTGGTGCGCGACGTAATGAAATTGACTAATGTTAAAATTATGATACCCTTTGTACGGAACTTGGACGAACTGCAAAAAGTAACCGCCATCATGGCTAAGCGCGGCTTAAAACGCGGCCAAAACGGATTGGATTTGTACATGATGACGGAAGTGCCGTCCAATGTGATTTTGGCCGAAGAATTCGCGCGTTACGTTGACGGCTTTTCCATCGGCTCCAACGATTTGGCGATGCTCACGCTCGGCTGCGACCGAAACTCCGAACGGATCGCCGCCCTGTACGATGAGCGCAACGAAGCAGTCAAGCGGCTGATAGCGCAGGTTATCAAAAGCGCCAGTCAAACTAAAACTAAAATCGGCATCTGCGGCCAAGGCCCGTCCGATTATCCCGACTTTGCCGAATTTTTAGTGGAACAAGAAATTGACAGCGTTTCGCTCAATCCGGATACGGTGATCAAGACGACGATTGACATTTTGAAGACGGAAAAACGGCTCGGAAAATAAAAAATTTTTAATTATTCTAATTTCTAATCAATAACTAATGTCTAATGTCCAAAACAATTTAGTCATATTTTTCATTAGACATTGGGGTTTAATTAGAAATTAAAAATTAGGAATTAAAAATTTACAAAATATGTCTGAATTAAAAAAACAAAATAAAAAAGCAAAGGCTGTCCAAAGAGTGATGCCTGAAAATATCTTTAGAGATATTGACCCTCGCGACCCGATAGTGGTTTTGGACGACATCATCAGCCACTTGCAGGAAATGCAAGACGCGCTGATTGAGGAGCGGGAATTGAAATTCAAACGGCAAAACGGCCGGCAACATAAATCCAAGATTGTTGCCGCGAGCTCCCATCCGCTGGTAGCGGGAGCGCGCCGTTACGCGGAACTAACGCAAGTCTTTTTGGACGAATTTTGGTTTGAACAGCAAAAACATTTGATACAATACGGCCTTGACATACCGATAGACGATATCGCGAGCGAAATTGAACGGCTCACTTGGTTTTATCCGGTAATTTTGAGCAAGTCGTGGCGTTACGTAACTGAACAAAAATCTCCCCCCCAGATTCCCCGCCGCGCCAATATCATTAACCTTCCTTCATCGCGCGAAGTCTTGATCGACTGCGTCGGCAAATCGGAAAAAGCGTTGCTCTCTTTCAGCAAAAAGCGCACGGAGCAGCGCGAACGAACGGCGGAAATGCTAAAACTGCTTGAACAAATTAAAGAGAGAGTTTAGCAACTGCTGAATAACGATAGTTTAAAATAAAAGCCGCTGGTTCTGCCGCGGCTTTTTGATTAATATCGTCTGCGCTCTAACTACCACCGGCCAACTCTAACTAATAATTTTTGAGTTGCGGCGTTATTTTTTTTCATGGCGAATCTTGCCTCTGCCCCAAACGACGAAGATGCCGCGCTGACTCAACTCTTCCAGATCAACGCAAATAACTCCGGCCGGCGGCGCTCCGCTCTTTTTGTTTTTTATGTGCGGTTTGTCGCCATCCAGTTGTCCTCGCCAAACTTCAACCTTATTATCAATGCAAAGCGATAAACCGCAGATAATTCCCTTCCGCCTTAGGTCTTGAATAACGGAACGAGAGTCTTTTAACGATATTTTGTTAGTTACCGGCACAACCAGGCATTTCACTAACCTCTCAAATAAAACATCTTGCGTTTGCGCCATTTTTTTATCTCCTTTAAAAAAATTTTAAACGACTTTAAAGAGCTTAAATTTTCCATAAACTTACAGCTAGTTTAACGTTTTGTCAATACATGCCTTTGCCAAAAACCAAAAAATAAATTATACTAATTCGTAATTCTTAATTCGTAATTGACAATTGACTTATGTCCTTAAGTGTCGGCATCGTCGGCCTGCCCAATGTGGGCAAATCAACCACTTTCAACGCGCTCTTAAAGCGCAAACAGGCCGCGGCTTCAAACTTCCCTTTCTGCACCATCGACCCCAATGTCGGCGTGGTTAGCGTGCCGGACGAGCGGCTGGAACAACTGGCGCGCGTATCAAAATCAAAAAAAATCGTGCCGACCGCGATTGAATTTTTAGATATTGCCGGCCTTGTTGCCGGCGCGCACAAAGGCGAGGGCCTGGGCAATAAATTTTTATCCCACATCCGCGAGGTGGACGCGATTATTGAAGTCGTGCGCGCTTTCCAAAACTCCGACATTATTCATGTCGCGGGCAAAGTTTCGCCGGCTGATGATATCGCGACCATTAATTTGGAATTAATCATGGCTGACTTACAGGCGGCGGAAAACCGCTTGAACAAACTTGTAAAAGACGCCAAGTCGGGCGACAAAAAAATTATTTTGGAAAAACAAATTTTAGAAAAAATAAAAGCCGAATTAGAGCAAGAGCGGTCTGTGCGTGATATGCAATTTACCGATGAAGAAAAACAAGCTATAAAACCATATAATTTTTTAACCGCTAAGCCGCTTTTATATTTAATCAACGTTGATGAAAAAAACCAAGGAATCCAATCCCCTATAGGGGATTGGATTCCCAAACAAACGCCGCATATTATAATAAACGCTCAAATAGAGTCCGAGATCGCTGAATTACCGGAAAGCGAACAAGCTGAATATAAAAAAGAATTGGGCATTACCGAGACCGGTTTGGATAAATTAATTACCGCGTCGTATAAATTATTAAATTTAATC
>PFAS01000017.1 GCA_002778635.1 Candidatus Falkowbacteria bacterium CG10_big_fil_rev_8_21_14_0_10_43_11
ATTAATTTTTGTTAAATTTTTATCAAAAAATTTTTGGGCGTCTTTCGGCGACAGAGCCATAAAGTGATGTAAGATGCTATGTTAGTTGTTCTTTCCCAAAAACTGAAAGGAGGAGTTCTCAATGCGAACCAAAACGTCTCGCCTCAGGCAAGTCGTGCGGTTCTGCGTTGCAGGAGCTGCCGGCGTCATTGCCTACTACATCGCGCTGTATGGCCTCACAGAATACCTCGGCGTCTGGTATGTCACTTCTGCGCTGGTTGGGTTCACCCTGAACACTGGGATGAACTTCACGCTCCAGAAATTTTGGACATTCCAGAACAAGGAAAAACACATGGTCGGCCGTCAGCTCGTGCTGTATATCGCCATGACTGTTTCCTTCCTCGTCGGCAACGCTCTCTTCCTGTACCTCATGGTGGAGTATCTGCACATGTGGTACATCGGAGCACAGGTGATTCTCACGGTGGTCATCTCCATCTTGAGTTTCATTATCTCCGGTAGAATTTTCAAGAACGAAAGGAGGTTAGCATGAGCGACAGAGCACGTGAGCTACTGGAACTTCTGTATGTGCCGGAAGCCGTCTACCTCCAAGAGGTGGTGGCTTACTCGACAGAACAGAAGTCGGCAACCGGACGATTCGCCGTACCGCTTTCCCACTCGTACACTCGCCAGCCGATTGAGTATGTGACGGCGGAGCAGTATGTCCGTTGTCTCTCGCAACTCTCGTATGTCGTCGTTGGCTTCCTGATTCAAGACAAGGTTGCCGACTTCAACTTCGCAGATTTCGAGACATTCAAACGGCTCATGATCGAGTGCAAGATGTGGTTCCGGCGGAGCGATCTTCGCTATCTCAAGAACATCACGAAGGGAACGGACTTTGAGTTGTCGCTAACCTTGAAAGAGGTCGGCACGCTCCGGGTCTTCTCGATCTGTGTTCTCGAGATTAGCGGTGTCATTCGCGGCGAACTTGAGTTTGTTGCCCCACTCAACGATAAGGGGTAACCGGGCGCTTCTCCTCACGGAGTCGCGCCCTTTTCTTTTTATAAATTCAAAGAGCGAGAATTGCCGCCAAAGCCAGTGAATTTTTCAATTTGAAATTATTGAAAAATTTACTGAAATGAGTTATACTTAACTCATTAAAAACTTGAAATTGTTAATGCTCTCGGCTTCAGAATTCATTTTGCCCGCCCGATTCATCCGAGCCGCGCAAAGCGCCTCGGCATGGTATCTTTCCGCAATTTTGAAGGCATTTTTGAAATCCAAGACCAAAGTGCGGTCGGCAATGCGGAAGTTCGAACCAATCTTTTTGAGAAAATCCCGTCCCGTCTTGGCGGGATCGGGATTTTCTTGTTGAGCGTATTTTTCGGCTTGGTTGGCTTTTTTTTATCATTTCCCAAATTTCTCACCGAACAAAAATCCATCGTCGCTAAACTTGATGCCCTTTCCACCAAAACCAAAAAACTGGAAGCGATTTATCAACAAAAACTGGCGGATTTGAAGGAGCTGAAAAAATCAGTCCTTAAGCGTGCTTTCTCGGGCGAGCTGTAAAACTGGATTCCCGCTTTCGTCCGTCTCGGCTTCGCTCCGGCGAGACGGGCGGGAATGACATGGAGTAAGTAGTTTAGTCTATTCTATGCATAGATTAGTATAATTTTGCATAGTTTTGGTGCTATGTTGCATAGTTTTACGATTTATGCTAGTATAAGCATATGAAAGAAGAATTGTTAACAATAACTCAAGCATCTGAAATTTTAGGTGTTTCTTTGGATACTTTGCGTCGCTGGGATAAAAGCGGCAAATTAGTCGCGATTAAAAAAGATGGCGGGACTCATCGTTATTACCGTGAAAAAGATTTGGAAATATTTGCCAGCGATCTAATGAAGTTTGCTTCGGAATGGATCCAAGACGGCGTTGAATTTCCGGGTACATTTTATTGTTCAACCAGTTCGATTTTCAATGCTCGGCTGACAAAAATGCAAAATGCGCTCATGCAAAAGCCCGGGTTTGAAAAATTATATTCTTTAATCGTTTTAGTTGCCGGAGAGATCGGTGATAATTCATTCGCGCATAACTTAGGAAAGTGGCCGGATACAGCAGGAATTTTTTTTGGCTATGACCTTGCCAAGGGCATAATTGTTTTGGCTGATAGAGGATTGGGTATTTTGGAAACATTGCGTCAGGTTCGGCCGGAACTTCCGAGCCATGTAGCGGCGGTGGAAGTTGCGTTTACTGAATTCATTTCCGGGCGTGCGCCGGAAAAGCGCGGTAATGGACTTAAGCTTGTGCGCGAGGTGATTATAGAACAGCCGATCAGTTTGTTTTTTACTAGCGGCGATGCTGAAGTGCGGATGAAAGGCGCTGATAAAATATTTCGTGTTACGCGCGGTCAGCGTATTGTACGGGGGTGTTTAGCTAAGATAGAGTTTTAACACATTTTAAAAATATATGAAATTACAACTTGAAAAATTTGGTAAAACATTAATATCACGGGAGTTGGGCAGTGAGGCCTTTAAGGCATTTCAGCCAACCTTGCGCGACCTTCCTAAAAATGAAGATCTGGAAATAGATTTTTCAGGCGTATTAACATTATCTCCGTCGTGGGCCGATGAATTTTTAAGTCCGCTGCTTAATCAATTGGACGACAAGTTAATACTTTTGCCAAGTGATAATCTTTCAGTAATTGCAACACTTAGAATTCTTCAAGAGGTTAATAAAAGATCCTTTAGGACTCAACGCCGAACAACGTTTGGGCTGTTTTTTTAAAATTTATCACAACCGAATCAAAATTCTCGCCAGCTTTAATTCGTCGTACGAATATTGTCCATTCAAATATTCAAACACCGGTTTTAGTTTTTCGTCTCCGCATTCCGCGAAGGCGGTTTTCATGGTTTCGTATCGGTTGCGGGGGAGTTTCAAATATGCAAGATTAATTATTTCTCCGGCGTCTATTATTTTTTCAATATGGTTTATTATCGTGCTTGGCGCAAGGTCTTGGCGCTTGGCGATTCTTTCTATTGAAGTTTTTTTAATCAAAAGCTCTTTGGTTTTTAAATAAAATGTCGGTTTTTGCGTGCTCATCGTTAAAACCGGCTCTGCTGATTTTTCTCGTCTGGCGACAGGCGCCAGATTATTTTTAGCGGTAAATTCAGTTATCGCTCTTAAAAAAATAGCTCCGAATCGTTCAAGCTTTTTCGCGCCAACGCCGCTTATTTTTGAAAAATTATTTTTGTCTTGGGGGAAATAATAAGCCATTTCCCGCAAACTGGCGTCGCCAAAAATTACAAAAGGCGGGACGTTCGCTTTTTCCGCCAGCTCTTTGCGCAACGATCTTAAAATGGCGAATAATTCGGGATTAAATTCAAGTTCGCCCCGCTGTGGCCGTTTTTTAGCATCAATCACGTCGGCTCGCGGTTTGTTTAGGGATAAAGTTTCTTCGCTCCCCATAAATTCCGCTCCTTTTTTTGTTAAAGTAAGTATTGGATATTGGCCGTCGCTTTTGTGCAGATAATTTAAATTTATCAGCTGATTAATGATTTGAGCCAGTTCATTTTCGGAGAAATCATTTATTATTTTAAAGACAGAGAGTTGATCGTGCTTGTTTATTAAAATTTTTTGATTTTTTTTACCAAGCAAAACATCAATAATATAATTTTTGCCAAAACGATTTTCGGCGCGCGCGACCGCGGAAAGAATTTTTTTTGAAACGACCGTGGCGTCAAAAACTTCTTTTTCGGTTAAGCAGACATCGCACCCGCCGCAGTTTTCTTTTTCCAGAGTTTCCCCGAAATATTTTAATAGATATTTTTTACGGCAGGTTGAGAGATCGCAAAAATTCAATATTTCGCTTAACTTTTCCCGCGCGCGTTTTTGTAAATTATTATCCTCAATTTGGTTGATGAAAAATTCATGTTTTCTCGTATCGGCGTAGGTATAAAAAGTTACGCATTCACTCGGCAAGCCGTCGCGGCCGGCGCGGCCGATTTCCTGGTAATAACCTTCCAGCGTTTTAGGAAAAGTATAATGGACGACTAACCTGACATCCGGCTTATCAATGCCCATGCCAAAAGCGATGGTGGCGACGATAATATTTATTTTGTCTTTGATAAAAAAATCTTGAGTTGATTTTCTTTCGTTCGTTTCCAGCCCGGCATGATAAGCGCGCGCGTTGAATTTATTCAAGCGCAAGTTTTCCGCTATTTCCTCCGTTTCTTTGCGGGAGAAACAGTAAATAATAACTGATTCATTTTTGTATTTTTGCAGCAGGTTGACCAGTTTGGGGAAAGCTTGTTTTTTTTCAATAACGCTCAAATTAAGATTCTCGCGGTTAAAACTGGAGATAAAAATCGGCGCTTTTTTCAGGTTAAGCTGATTGATGATATCGGCGCGCACTTTCGCGGTCGCCGTGGCGGTGAGCGCGATTAGCGGGACGAAAGGAAAAAGTTTTTTTAATAAATTTAAATTGCGGTAATCCGGACGGAAATCATGCCCCCATTCGGAAATACAATGCGCTTCGTCAACCGCGATTAAGCTGACAGGCAATGATTTTAAAAAATTCTGAAATTCTTTTTGAGCGAATCTTTCCGGCGCGAGATACAAAATTTTAATCTCATTATTTTTTGCGCGCGCGTAAGCGGCGTTAATTTGCGCCGGCGTCAAAGAGGAATTAATAAATTCAGCTTTAATTCCGTTCGCCTGCAACGCGTCAACTTGGTCTTTCATTAAGGCGATAAGCGGAGAGATTACCAAGGTTATTCCGGGAAATTCAAGCGCCGGCAATTGATAGCAAAGCGACTTTCCTCCGCCCGTCGGCATTAAAACAAAATTATCTTTGCCGGCTAAAACGCTTTTAATGATGTCCGCCTGCATCGGCCGAAATTCATCGTAGCCGAAGTATTTTTTTAAAGTGGTTAGTAGTTGTTCAGTCATGGGTTAATTTTACAGGTTTTGCCAGAACATGAAAAGCCCCCCCCATTTGTCATTAAGGGTGAAATGTGATAATATTTTGCCACGGACGGAAAGGCGCCGCCAAGTTTTAAACGCTCTCAACGCAAATGTCAATCTATGGAAATATTGGTTAATATTTTTGATTTTATTATTCACGTCGACGCTCATCTAGGGGAAATAATCGCAAATTACGGAGTTGCGGCTTACGTAATTTTATTTTTTATTATTTTTGCCGAAACCGGTTTTGTCTTTACGCCGTTTTTGCCGGGAGACTCGTTTTTATTCGCGACCGGAGCTTTGGCAGCGATCGGGTCTTTTAACGTTATTTTTTTGCTGTTCTTGCTTTGGGTCGCCGCTTTTTTGGGCGACACCGCGAATTATTGGATCGGGCATTTTTTTGGCCAAAAAATAATTGACCACCCTAAGATTCCCATTAATCAAAAACACCTAGACCAAGCGCAAATTTTTTACGATAAATACGGAGGCAAAACTATTTTTTTGGCTCGGTTTATTCCCATAATGCGAACGTTTGCGCCTTTCGTGGCCGGCATCGGGAAGATGGACTACAAAAAGTTTGTTTGTTATAACGCCGCCGGAGGATTTATCTGGGTATTTGGCTTTACGCTTTTGGGATATTTTTTCGGCAACATTCCGCGGATAAAAGATAATTTTTCAATCGTAATCGTGGCGATAATATTTATTTCCGTTCTGCCCATTATCATAAAATTTGCGCGTGCTAAATATCGTAAATATTAGATTTTTATGAATTATTTCAAACAATCGCTGGTTTTGCATAAAAAATTAAAAGGAAAATTGGAAATTCGGTCTAAAGTCGCGGTTAAAAATAAAAAAAGTCTGTCACTTGCCTATACGCCCGGGGTAGCCGCAGTCTGCCGCTTAATATATAAAAATAAAGCGGCTGTTTTTTCTCATACCATCAAAGCCAATTCCGTCGCGATCATTACCGACGGCTCGGCCGTACTGGGTTTAGGCAATATCGGCCCGGAGGCGGCGATGCCGGTGATGGAAGGCAAAGCGATTTTATTTAAAGAATTCGGCGGCGTGGACGCGTACCCGATTTGCCTCGCGACGCAAGACGCGGAAGAAATAATTAAAACGGTAAAATTAATTTCAGTCGGTTTTGGCGGGATAAATTTGGAAGACATATCTGCGCCGCGCTGTTTTGAGATAGAAGAAAGGTTGAAACGGGAATTGGACATTCCGGTTATGCACGACGACCAGCACGGTACGGCTGTCGTCGTGTTAGCCGCTTTGATTAACGCTTTGCGGGCGGTAAAAAAAGATATCGCCAAAATAAAAATTGTGATTAATGGCGCCGGCGCGGCCGCAACGGCCGTCGCTAATTTATTGATGAATTACGGCGTGCCGGGAAAAAATATAATCATGGTTGACAGTTCTGGCGTTATTTATCAAGGGCGCGGCGGCTTGAATGTTTATAAAGAAAGAATCGCCCGTTTAACCAATAAAGAAAAAATAACGGGCGGGCTGAAAGAGGCGCTTTCTGGCGCGGATGTTTTTATCGGCGTTTCCGCGGCCGACAGCCTAAAGCCGGAGTTCGTTGGACGAATGGCGGATAATCCGGTAGTATTCGCGATGGCGAATCCAAACCCAGAGATAAATTTTACGGACGCTAAAAAAACCAAAATAAAAGTTTTTGGTACCGGCCGCTCGGATTATCCCAACCAAATCAATAACGTGTTGGCTTTCCCCGGAATTTTTCGCGGCGCGCTTGACTCCCGCGCTCGTGCGATTACGGACAAAATGAAAATTGCCGCCGCGCTGGCTATTGCCGGTTTGGTTGCCAAAAAAGAATTGTCGCCAGCGTTTATTATGCCCAAACCGTTTGACCCGCGGGTAGCCAAAGCGGTCGCTAACGCGGTGAGAAAAGCAAAATAATGAAGTTTATTACCGTAAAAACGCGGCCCCTTTTGCCGCCCAAAGACAATATTTATTCGGTGTTAGACGAATACTTGCCCTCCCTGCACGAAGGCGATGTTATTTTAATTACCTCCAAAGTCATCGCCATTCATCAAGGGCGCTGCCTTAAAATTGAAGACGTACCGGATAAAGACGCACTTATCAAAAAAGAAGCGGATGTTTATATTCCGCGCGAAGATGTCCCGGGAAACCATGTCGTTTTGACCGTAAAAGATTATACTTTAATTCCCACCGCAGGAATAGACGAAAGCAACGCCAACGGCTATTATATTCTCTGGCCCAAAAACGCCAATAAAATCGCCAAAGAAATTTGTAATTATTTAAAAAAGAAAAATAGCGTTAAAAAACTGGCCGTAATTATTACCGATAGCCATACCGAACCAATGCGCTACGGAGTCATCGGCGTTTCCGTTGGTTTTTTTGGTTTAGAACCGTTGGCGGATCATCGCGGCAAGACGGATATTTTCGGGCGCAAGTTAAAAATAACCAGGAGCAATGTCGTGGACGCACTGGCGACTACAGCCGTGCTTTTAATGGGCGAAGGGGCGGAACAAACGCCGATAGTGATTGCGCGCGGCTGCAACTTTGTAAAATTCACGAATAAGCATACTTATAAAAAACTAGTCATTTCGCCGCAAGAAGACATTTATTATCCATTACTGGAGAGATTTTACGGACGAAAGAAGAAAAAGTAGCTAAGCGAGAATTGAACGATAAATTTTTTATATCCAAATTATTCCAAAATAATGCCAAAATCATAAATCATAAATCTAAAATTGTATGCCCGAACTCCCCGAGGTGGAAACAATCAAAAATGATTTGTCGCAAAAAATTTTGGATAAAACGATAACCGCCGCGGAGGCAAGAACCCCCCGTCTGGTTAAAAGCGGAGCAAAAAAATTTAAAGAAGTTTTAACCGGCAATCAGTTTAAAAAAATCAACCGCCGCGGCAAATTAATTTACATGGAATTAAAAAGCGGCGATTTTTTGTTAATTCATCTGAAAATGACTGGTCAGTTGATTTACCAGCAAGGGGAAAAAATAATCGGCGGTGGGCACGGGGAATTGGCAGAGGAAAAATTGCCGGGCAGGCACACACATGTCATTTTATCGTTTCGCGACGGTTCACATTTATATTTCAATGATTTGCGTCAGTTTGGATACATGAGAATAGTTAGTCAGATTGAACTGGAAAAAGAGTTGAAAAAATTCGGCATTGAGCCGTTAACGGCTGGGTTTACCCTACAAAATTTCGTTAAAATATTCGCTGATAAAAAAACCACCGTTAAGGCGTTGTTGCTCAATCAAAAGCTAATCGCCGGCATCGGCAATATTTACGCGGACGAATCCTGCTTTTGGGCAAAGATAAAACCAACGCGCAAAATAGCCAGTTTAACTGAAAGTGAAATAAAATGTTTATATAGCAGTATTAAAAAAGTGTTGAAATTAGCTATAAAAAAGCGGGGGACTACTTTTAATAACTATCGCGACGCGGACGGACAAAAGGGCGGCTTTGTAAAATTTTTAAAAGTTTACGCGCGCAAGGGAGAAAGATGCAAACGGTGTCGCCGCGGCATTATAATTAAAATAAAACAGGGCGGGCGGGGGACGCATTTTTGCCCAATATGCCAGCGATGAAGGTATTGACTAAAATTTTTTAATATACTAAGTTTAATTTTTTTTAGCAGGTTGTCGGGCAAAAATTCTTTTAGTCATCTTCTACTATCCTCTTGACTCAGTGCCGGCATTTCCTCTAAAATAACTGGCGGCCGCAAATTTAAACTGCTCAATGAATAATTCTTTAAAAAAGACGGCGCTATTTTGCTCGTAGAATAAAATCAAGGCCTTTTTGTAATCGCTTTCGTTAATGCCGCGGTAGGACAGCGGGCAATAATTAAACGCCAGCAAAATGGCGTTGGCTAACAAGCGCGCGGTCCTTTTATTGCCGTCCTCAAACGGCTGGATATACAAAATCATCAGCGCGGCCATGAGCGCTTTAGTTAGCGGCTGCTTCGCTCTGTTAATGTACGCCGTTAATTTTTCCATCGCTT